>NZ_JAQFWV010000092.1:0-11628 GCF_056175805.1 Halohasta sp. A2
CTGGCGACGTGGCGCCAGCAGGGACGCAATCCCTACGAGGAACTTCGTCGAGTTGTCAGCAGCAATAAGATGATCTCACGAGCTCACGCTGTACCGGCTGTTGAGACTTCGGGGTAAACACATACGTATTAGATAAGGTCGGGTGGAACCATTTCCGAAGGAGTCGTCAGCGATAACAATCGCTCCTTGATTGTACGCCATCCTATTCGCCCTCAGCACTCAGATCAGGCAAATCTTCTTCCCACCCTTCGTTTTCGGCGTACCAATCATCACCAAAGGATGATACAGCAGTTTCAACACCAATAAACGAAGCAATCGCAGACCCGAGTCTGTCATCCTCTGCTGCAGCCCAATACGGTTCTTTGTGTCGAGCTAGGCCCGCCTCTTCGAGCCGCTTCAACGTTGGACCAACGCTTCCACGAGGTATCTCGGTTTGATCTGCTAATTCTGCTGGCGTATATCCGACACTGGGCGTCTCTAGTAGAAACTCCATCAACCGCCTCGCGTTGGTGCCTTCGGACAGGTCAATCCGGGGGCTACCCGGTGTGTGTTTTTCGAAGTCGACTGGCATTGTATAAGTATTGTATTTGAATTGTATTAGCCTTTCTGGCAACGTCGACGGTGGTGTTCAGATAACGATTCAAAAGCGAGGTGTCACGTTTTCTGAGTACTCATGCCAGAATTCGGACGCCTCAGTGGTAGTCTCGACCAATTCGAATTAGATTTTGTAGGACGAGAAGCGACACCGGAGTTTCTGATGAAGCTCGGTATTCAGCTGCATCTGTCGGGACTCTCACTTTCGAACTATAGGTTGTCTCGACAGTAGTTGGATAGCAAGACCAAGATACACCGCTCAGTGATGCCTCTCGTTATTATCGAAGTTCTCTCCCACCGAGGATCGACTGAAGCTGTTCTGGTGGATCGAGGCCTCGTCGTTTCCACGTCGCCAACATCGTTGTTATCGTCTCGTGGATCTGGACCCCTTCTGCCGAACGGAGGGTCCGAAACATCTTCCGAAGGACCACTTGCTCGCGCAGAGCCCGCTCTGCGCGATTATTCGTCGAGTCAACGTCTGGCTCAGTCACGAACGTCAGCCAGTGACCCAACCCGTTGCTGATCTTCTTGATCAGCTTCTGAACCTCTCGGACCTCGTAATCTTCCCTAATCAGACCCTCCAAGTGCAAGGACGCTTCCGCCCGCTTCTGATCGCGGGCGGAAGCCGACGGCTCTCCTTCTACGAACGTCATTAGGTCGTCGTGAAGTGCGTGTAACTCTTCAGATAGCCGCTCTGCTTCTTCGTACCGTTCAGCGACGTACTCAGCCTCCCGCAACAGGTGCGCCCAGCACCGCTGCAGTTTCGTGTGATAACTCGAATACGCTGACCAGCCGTCACAACTGAGCGTTGAGTCCTCGGCGAATTCCTCGCCGAGGACGTCTTGTAAGACTCCACTTTCTCGGCTCTCATCAACCCAGAACAGCACTTCGTCATCAGTGACGAACGTCCACGCCCAGTGTTGTTTTCCATCAACCGGGAAGCCTGTTTCATCACAGTAGACGACCTCACTCTCCCGAACCTTCTCTTTGACATCGTTGTATGCGGGTCGCAGCCGGTCTGCGACCCGCTTGGTCAAGTTGTAGATCGTCCGGTGGGAGATCGGAAGATCGAGCTCCCAGTCAAACAGCTCGGCTTGTTTCCGGTTGGGCAGTCGTTGATGTAACCGGCCGAGAGCGGTTTGGGCCATGAGATTTGGCCCAAACCGCCCCTTTTCGGGACAGTCAGGATGCTCAGCAACAACCTCGTTTCCACAGGAACAGTGGTGTTTGCCAAGTTGGAACTCTACGACAGTGGTTGGAACGGGAAGCGGGACATCGATAACAGTTCGTGAGACGTAGTTGTCAGGGTTCGAGAGGATTTGCTCACAGTCTGGACAGTATCCTTGATCAACCCGAATCGTCTCTTCGGGTTCTGGTGGTGGTCGAGTTGTTCCTTCGTGGCCTTCACTCCGTCCTGGTGAAGAGTCGCTGGCGGCGTCAGGGTCGCCGCCAGCGTCGTCTCCTTCATCTTCTTCGTCTTCATCCCCGTCTTGACCGTCTCTACCAGGTGATTTAGCCGCACCACCCTGCTTACTGGGTGGTGTGTTTGGGTTTTCGTACTGCTTGAGGCGAGCCTCAAGCTGTTCGATCTCCTGTTGTTGTGCAGTGATCTGGCGTCGTAGAAATCGGTTCTCAAGCTCTTTGATTACCAGCTGCTGGCGGAGTTGCGAACTATCATCGGTGCGGATCACGGAATCTATCGATTCCGTTGATCCGTGACTCCCCAGCGACACAGTAGTTCAGCACTGGTGAACGATCTATGAGACTGCTACGAAATCGTCTCGGCATGGAACTGCTATCCAACTACGATTATTCCAGAATGTCGAACACTTCGACAGCTTTGTACTCCTTACCTCGCTCTTTGCCGGTCACTTCCTCGATAACGCCATCCGATTCGAGGTCGTCGACGATCTTGTAGGCGGTCCGGCGTGAAACATCGAGGTAGTCTACGAGGTCTAATGGAGTAAAATACGGATACTGGAACAGTTGTCGAGCGAACTTTTCGGTATTAGTGCTACCCGAGTACTCTTTATCGTAGTGCGCTTGGAGATCTCGGAGTCGATGAGTCCGTTTGTACGATTTCTCAGCTTGACTTCGAAGGCCTTCGACAAAGAATCTGATCCACTCGTCCCATGCACCAGTTTCACTTACCGCACGCATCCGCTCGACGTACTCGACTTTGTGACGATTGAAGTATGCACTTGGGTAGATATATGGACTTTCGAGGTACCCTTCGCTGGCCAAATAGAGGATAATAAGTAGCCGACCAAGGCGGCCGTTGCCATCTGAAAACGGATGAACTGTCTCGAAAAAATAGTGGATGATGGCGGCGTCGACAAGTGGGTGATACTGTCCACCCATCTGGATATACGATTCGAGTGAGGTCATGAGCGTATTGAGTCCCTCCGGGGCTGGTGGGACGAATGGACGCTTCCCTGGCTGTGGACTCGTGAGATGAACCATATGATCGCGGAAATCACCAATGACATCGCCCTCATTCCGGACACCTTCAAGCAACATCGCATGAAGATCTTTGATTAGCGAGAGCGTTACCGATTCTCTGCCTTCTATTCTGTTGAGCCCATAAGTGAGCGCAGTTTCGTAGTTGAGAGCCTCTTTCAGGTCCTTCTCGATTGGTTCGTCAGTCTCGCCCTCGGGGTGCTTTGTGTGGTAGGCTTCGATATCTTGATACGCGACGTCAGCACCTTCGATACGTGCGGATTCGACAGCCTCTATGCGAATGAGAGATGTGTAGAGAACTGCAGAGAAGTCGACTGTCGAGCTGATGCCATCAACGCGGCCAATTTGATACGCTGCATCGGCTACCAGATCACGCGTCTGTTCGGGGAGTTCGAGTTTTGGCTCTATCGGGAGAGGTTCGGGTGAATAGTATGGCTCCGGATGATACGGGACATATTTCCCTGGTGCATCCTCAGGAAGCTCTTTGGTAGACATCTGTTGTCGTTATCACCAACACCCCCGATTGGTATAGTTGTTTATATGTCGAGTATACGTAGAGGTGGTCTCAGGCCTGCTGTGTAAATTAAGGCGCGAATAGTATACTTGAGAACACCAGCACAAGTAATAGATGCAATTAATATATAATGGAGTATACTAAGATTGCATTTGCAGTTTTGAGACACCACCCTGTCCGCAGTTCTTTCACTTGCAATCTGGTGTGTCTTCACTCAGCGAATGGATCAGATATGACCAAAGACGCCACTCAGCTCATCACGCATAGATTCTCTACGGTAGCGTCGCTTCTCGGCTTCTGAGAGGTAGTTCTGAGAGACAACTTCTGTACTCGCCGAGCCCTGATCAGCGGCGATTCCTTCGAGACCTTCCATCATCTGCTTGACTGCCTCGTTGTAGGTGGTATACCAGAAGCGTCGACCCATCTTGGCGGTCGGTGTTTGCCCCTCGACAGTGACTCCTGCGTCCTCAGCAAGCCGTTTGAATCGTTGATTGACTGTTTGTGGAGCGATATGCCCGGTCGACGAGCGACTCGATGGAAAGAGATAGCCATCCCAATTTGGCCCATCGAGATCAACGATTCGCTGGTTCAGCACGTCGACGCCGAACAGCAGCGCAACCTCTCCTGGACCGTTCTTGCGCTGCTCGAAGATGATTCGATTGTCCTCTTCGTCGGTGAGCACGAACTGATCGATAGAGAGTGAGGCGACCTCGTTGGGTCGAAGCCCCCAGGATCCAAGAGCCAACACGAGGAGTTGGGATTCAATACTCTCTGCAGCTTCGTAGATAGCCCGCATCCCGTCGGCGTCGACGGTCTTGTTGTCGGGGGTGTCAATCTCCCAGCGAAATTGATCGTTTGCCCCGTCGAGCGGATTGTATTTCGCGCCCTCGAACCGGACCTGGTGGTCGTAGAACTGCTGGATATCACCGAGGTACTTGAGCCGAGATTGATCGGTCGACAGACGGTCTTTGAGGACGTCGAAGACCTCCATACAGCGGTCGTTTTCGGCTGGCCGCTCGTCGATATCATAGAGGTTTCGAGTGAGACTGTGTGGGCCATGCAGATGCTCGTAGATTCGAGCATACTCTGCGAGTCGAGAGCGTCGACTCACCACTGTCGACGGTGCGAGCTCGCCACGGTTACGTTGTGTCGAGAGATACGTCTGAATGGCTTCGATAGTCTCGTCACTGCTAACCTCCCACTCGTAGCCGGATTCCTCGTTGTCTCCTCGAGGAGTATCATCGTCGAGACCCACCTCGTCGACGAAGAACTCCTTGATTGTGAGATCGTGGTGCTCTCGAAGCGTGTAGGACAGTCCGGAGAAGCCGTTGGCTGCCAGCCACTCGTAGCTTGGTCGACCCTGTTTTGGGTTGTGATCGGCCTCCTGCATCGCCGGTCGGATTTCCGTGTAGTAGAAGTCGACTAACTCACTGAGCGACTTGCGTGCCCATTGATACTGCGATTCGGTCACGGGAAGGCCCTCGCTGTGTTTCGGGGTGATTTGATATTGGTCATTTTTTTGGAGTAGCGTTTATCTTACTATTATCTAATACTTTTGGTTAGCTACTTGTCTGATTGGGACAAACAGCTAAGTAACTGAATGGGGCGATATCTGGAAAATTTGCATAAATCATATGATGCTATAGAAAATGCGAAAAAATCTGTTGTATATACAAGGTCGAATTTGAGCTCCGAGTAAGCTAATATTGGCGTGGGAGAGTCACCTTTGGCCGCGGCCTAATTTAACACCCAGAAGCGATAGTTGAGATAGGCGGCGAACGAGACCCAGAGAAGATATGGTACGAAGAGGAGTGCTGCCCGTCGATCAATGCGGTCAAAGGCCCACATCGTCGTAACGATGAGCAACCAGAGGAGTCCGATCACAGCTAGTCCCCACCCGAGTTCCTGTAATCCGAAAAAGACTGCAGACCATCCTACGTTGAAGACGAAGTGTACCGCGAATACGCCAAGAGCGATCCAAACCTCGCGAGGTGAAGACTCAATTTGTCGCCAGACGAGCCATAGTGCGACTCCGATGAGTGCGAACAGGACGGTCCAGACGGGGCCAAATACCCAGTTCGGTGGAGCAATCATCGGTCGCTGAAGGGTACTGTACCACGTGCCGAGACTTTGCATCGTGAAAACCGATCCGGAAGCTCCGACGATTTCGACGGTCAGGATAGCGATTGCGAGGGCGATAACGGGACGGTCGCGTGGAAGTCGGCGGAATTGGGCCACGAGTGATACCATGTTAATAGATTGGATCCATTGAGCCAAAGCGTTGTACGTTGAATCCGGAGTCCGGTCAACCGTCTCTCAGGGGAACTCTCTTGATCCCTAGGCGAAAGGCCGGCCGACGCTCTGTTGCTCCGCCGATACTCACGTACGCGCGGTCGTCATAGTTCGATCGTCAGCATTTGTAGCAAGCCGATCGAATGCCGCCTCGCCATCCTCGCTCAGGCGATATTCCTCGTGGAAGTTGTCGGGATCGCGCCCGCGGTTACTGGCGATGCCGACGACGTGAGCGACCGTGTCGTAGTTATTTCTTACCAACGAGCCCACGACCGATGGCATGCCAGCTCGCTCGGCCAGTTCTTTTGCAGTTGCGCGGCCGCCGTACACCCGTTGTTTGTTCACGTCGACCAGTACCATCGCGAAGGGCGTCACACCAAACTGCGCTTTGAGGAACGCCTGCGCGGCGTCATCGTACCACGAGATCGCACCGATGTCGTCAATTTGTTCGAGCACTCGGGCCGCGACAGAGCAGTACGGACACTCGCCATCGAAAATAAGCACAGAGTCGTACACAGCCATATGCGAATTATGAGCTGAACAGATATATACCGTCTGTTACTGCATGGTGACCAATGAGACTCTGAAGTCGACCAAAATCAACGTCATATAAGCAATCATCTGAGTTAAGTTGTTGAAAAAGCAACCGACACTACTCTTCGTCAGCTCGAACAGTTCCGCCCACGACCAGCGCCGCACCGATGATAACGAGATTCTTGATGATGTACTGGCCTTCGACCGTGAGTTCGTGTGGGAACGTCACAAAGACGACCTCAGGCAGTAATACGACTGGGAGGAACGTTCCCGGCATCTGTAGGAACAACAACAATATTCCGAGGCGTATCAGTGGCCGGTACAACAGACAAAGCCCGATTAACACCTCCCAGACGCCAAGTATTGGGACGAATAACTCCGGCGGGACGACATAGACAGTGGCAGCAACGAGATCTGCCGCCGGGCTACCACCGATCACCTTCAGCCCACCGAACCAGATGAATACGATTCCGAGCGCGACACGTAGCGTTGGAAGCCCGAGACGATCCATCGTGTCGGCAATTTGGCGATCAACCTGATCGAATCGTGCTTTCGCGGATTCCAGACGGTCAGAATCGCCACCCCGGCCGTCGCGCCCGAGCGTTTTTGAGAGGCTCATTACGTATCTATTAGTTCGGACTGGAAAGTGAAAAACCCTAGCTAGAACCCTCAAAACATCCAAGAAAAAGACATTAAAGACGTTAATTCGTGACGGTTGTCGCCGGAGACGACCCAACAATTTCTGCCGAGCATCCTCCTATCGTTGCTTGACAACCTCCCTGTCGTTAAAACCGAACGTATGAGTCGAGGAATCAAACAAGGGGGTCGGAAATCCCTCACAGCAACTAAGATCTTGGTCGCGTCGCAAAGTCATCTAGAGTTTGCCGCTGAGCGTCTCGACAGCACTTCGGACAACTGAAAATACTGCGTTAGAATGGCGTGCACCAAGTGTACGTGATTTAGAGAGCGTTAGAGATAGCAGCCCGAGTAGTCTACGCAACCACCACTCGAAACTCTAGACCGCTTTGCGACGCGACCAAACGATTTTCAGACGTGACCAGATGATCACACCTACTGATGGGAGATCAGCTCTCACAGGCCTGGCATTCGAGGATATTTCGGCTGAATTTCTGTGCAGCATTCACGCTGTTCTGATAGTAGAGACTCTTCACTCCTTTCTTCCACGCCTCTATGTAGAGTTGATTGATCTCTTTGACGCTCACTTCACTTGGATCAATCGAGACATTCAGGCTCTGTGCCTGATCTATGTGTTTCTGTCTCTGTGCTGCTTGGTTGATGATCGCCATCTGTGGTATCTCAGCGAAGGTCTTGAATACCTCTTTTTCTTCATCCGTCAGACAGTCGAGATGCTGTACGCTACCATCTCTATTTGCGATACTGTCCCAGACTTCCCTCTCGTCTTTTCCTTGCTCTTTCAGTATTGCTTGGAGGAATCTGTTCTTTTGAGTCGATTTGAGTTTTGCTCCATCTCGCACGAAGTAGTTCGACTTTAGCGGCTCAATGCTCGGACTGACTTGGCCCAGAATGACACTGCTCGATTTCGTCGGGGCCACACTCATCGTCGTCGTGTTCCGTCTGCCATATCCCTCAAGCACTTCTGGTTCACCGAACTCATCGGCAAGCGCTTCGCTCGCCTCGTAACTTTTCTCTCTAATCGTCCGGAATATCTCTTCGTTCTTCTGCATTGCCTCCATGCTGTCGAACGGGATCATATTGCTCTGGAGGTAACTGTGCCAACCGAGGACGCCGATTCCTACTGCTCTGTGTCGTTTCGCAAACCGCACAGCCCGTTCAATGAACTGTGTCCCTTCTGCTTTCTGGATGAATTCCTCCATCACGGCATCGAGGAAGCGCGTCAGAGTTTCAACTGCATCCGTGTCCTTCCACTCGTCGTAGTGGAGGGCATTCATACTTGAGAGACAGCAGACGAAGCTCTCATCCGGTGTGGCTGGGAGTGCTATCTCGGTACACAGGTTGGATGCATTTATTTCGTAGTCCTTGTCCTTGTATACCTGTGGCTTCCCCTCATTCATGTTGTCTCTGAAGATGATATAGGGGACGCCAATATTGATCCGTGTCTCGATGATTTTTGCCCACGTCTCTCTCTTTTCTTCATCACCATCGACCATCTCCTGGAACCACTCATCACCGATGATGACACCGTAGAAAATATCCTGTATCGGATCACCCTCTGTCTTGATATTGAGCCATTCTTCGAGGTCACCGTGTTCAACATCGATATATCCTGCAAACTGGCCTCTTCGAGTTTCACCCTGACTCACCACATTGATAGCAGTGTCGAACAGTTCTGTGAAGCTATAGCTCCCATTACTCTTCCCATTGTTTGTTATTGGGCTGCCTCTTGGCCGTATTTCACCGAAATATCCGCTTGTACCTCCGCCCAACTTAGTCATTTCACCCACTTCGGCGTGGGTGTAGAGAATACTCTCCATGTTGTCTTCCATGTAGCTGCCGAAGCAGCTGATAGGGAGGCCTCTGTCCAGTCCGAAGTTCGCCCAGATGGGGCTTGCGAGACTGTAGAACCCTTTGCTCATGTAGTCGTAGAACCGGTCTGCGAAGCCCTCCTCATCCAGGATCTCTTCGGCGTTCTCTGCGATCTGTCTGACCCTTTCTTTGGGTTCGACACCTTCAATCAGGTATCCTTCTCTGAGGAACTCTTTGCTGTCCTCGTTCAACCAGTAGAAAGGTTCTTTATGCTGTTCTCTGACTTGTGTGAGTTCTGCTTGTGCCATTGTTAGAACATCTCCTCGGCTGTAACGCTCTGCGTGTGTTTGTTGTATGTGGTCGATCGCTTGCTGAAGAAGTCGTTATCCTTCGTCATCATGATATCCTCGTCGAACCATCGGGTCTCATCGAGGAGGTCATCATCTGTCTCGAACAATGGTTCGACGTCAATTTTCTCAAGGCTCTTGTTGAAGCGCCCTTTGAGGAACTCGTTGACGTACGATCGTGGGAGGAACTCCAGGGTTCCCTCTTCGAAGATCCAGTTGAGCATGTCCATCTCCGCCTCGTATGCCTGCTGGCAGGCTTCCTGGATTTCTGCTTCAAACCCATCATCGAACATGTCCGGGTTCTCTTCTTTGATCGTCTCCACCAGTTCTACTCCAAACAGTCCGTGGATCTGTTCTTCCTTACTGGTGGCTTCGACAGCATTGGAGATCCCCTTAAACTTCTTTTCGTATTTATCGAAACTGGTCATTATCAGGAACTGACTGAACAGTGAGACGTGCTCGACGAAGGTGCTGAAAAGAAGGATGCTCATTACATACTCATCTTTGTCCTCACTGTCAGCGTTTTCCAGGCACTCGTCGAGATACTCGATTCTGTTTTTGACAGCGGGCACCTCAGTCATTTGTTCAAAGTCATCTGCGATTCCCAATACATCGAGTAGATGACTATAGGCGTCCATGTGTCGAACTTCACTCTCTGCGAAGGTCATGCCGACACTGCCAATTTCTGATTTAGGCATCTGTTCGTAGATGTCTGACCAGAATGTCTTTACCTGTACTTCGATCTGTGCGATAGCCAACATCGTCCGCTTGATGACGGTCTTCTCAGCAGGGGTCGTGTTGACCTTGAAGTCTTGGACATCCCCCGAAAAGTTGAACTCAGTATGAACCCAGTAACTGTTGCGTATTGCGTCCTTGTAATCAAGGAACTCGTTATACTCATACGGTTTTAGCTGCGTTCGTTTCGAGAAGATGTCAGTCTCTGTATCTCCGCTTGCGGTTTTGTGTTCAGTCATTGGCACGTACCCGGGAGAAACCGTTCGCTGTTGGTTGGCTTCTGTCTCCGTCGTTTATTGGTTCGGTGCGCTTGAATGCACCCGTGTCGTTTTCTGTACGTCTGTTCGTGGTCTATGATCTCCCGGTCAAGGATTGACCGAACACCCGTTTGATCTGTGTGTGTTTGTGTCATTGTGAGTCGTTCGGGGCTTCGAAGTCGTCTATCTCTGCGTCCAGGACTGCGTCGAGTTCGCGGAGGAACTCTTGGGGTTCCGAGAATGCCTTGTACACGGAGACAAACCGAATGTACGCGACTTTGTCAAGCTCTCGGAGGTTCTCGGAGACGAGGTCTCCAATGAGACTCGACGCAACAATTCGTTCGTCGCGCGCTTGCAGATCCGCTTCAATTCGACCCACCAATTCGGTGACTTCAGTATCGGTCACAGGGCGTTTTTCAACGGATCGGAGGATTCCACCCCGGAGCTTCTGTTGTTCGTATGGTTCGATGCTTCCGTTTCGCTTCTTCACTTGGAGGGAATCCCATTCTGGTCGCTCGTATGTCGTGAAGCGGAATGAGCAGCGTTGGCATTCGCGGCGACGACGCACTGCGTCCCCATCTGCATTGGTTTCTGTGTCAAGGACGCGGGTGCGGTTGTTGTTGCAGTCTGGACAGTTCATATGTACGGTGTTGAGGTGCCTTGCCGATTCACCGCTGTATGTGCGGGGTAGGGCAAAGCAACTGCAACATATACTGTCTTGAGGGTGGTAATAAAGATGTGCAATTCAGTTGCAGTAGAACAAGTAGACTTGTATTAGATTCTTCTTTTTCGATCTACACGAGCGATCATAAGACACGCATCAATGCCATCCTCCGAGGTTGTGCTGTTGTCTTCAAAAAGACAATATTGGTGGGATTATTGATCGAATAAACACTGTCAACGGTCAAATCTGCCTTTATTGTATGATTAATCGAAATATTTCTACCTTCTTTAAGTCTTGAGACCAAACGGTCAACCAGAAGTGACACACCCAACAACACAGCAAGTTCGTTTTTTCGAAGTAAAAGCTCATAGTGACTAGATTCGATGAAGTCAAACCGCCGCTATCCAAAAGCCGCCTCTGGACCGTTCGAAGCACCTCCTGAGGAGTTCGTGGATCAGGAAGACCGAACAATCGAAGTCAAGCCGTACAATGGCTTGGACAGCGAATTTGAGGCAGTTGTTGAGATGTATACGGAGTTTGATCCCTTGGATCGGGCCCAGGGCATTCCACCAAAGAAAGAACCTCGCGTCCGTAGTTGGCTTGAGAACCTTTTCGATGATGATTGTTTGAATGTCATCTGCTCCGTTTATCGCAAGACGGCTCCCGTATTGAATCACTTACATAACAAATTCTCCTGTCTGAGTCGCTGAACTGCCGAATTTCTAGATACAGACATTGCAGAAGCACCCAAACCAGACTATCCAG
>NZ_JAQFWV010000093.1:0-11092 GCF_056175805.1 Halohasta sp. A2
CCGCTACCGCACCGCAAACTCGTTTCAACCGCCTACCGCCCGTCAGCACCGCAAATCCTGGGAGAGCGTAATCATTTTATCTTTAGCGATGGTTCAGATAGTTAGCAGCGTTTCCATAGGTGAAATCGACAGAGACTGATAGGTGCTGGTTGCTGAATACAGAGCGCGTGTCCTTCTTCTATTCGAGTTGTCTGATGTGGTCACACACCGGGCAGAGTAGGCTAACGATTGGGCCCCACGATGATAGATCGTGCTACCTCTGTCTCACTTGCCGACCTCAACGGTGAATCCAATATCCCGAAGCCGGTCACCGAGTGGATCACCGATTCCAGACGCAGGGGTCAGAATGCCACCATCCAACGGAGACTCAGTTGTTCCACGCAGCAGACACATGGCAGCTTCTCCAAGCATCTGTGAGGTCGCCCCGTATCCAGGATCGCGAGATGCACCAATCCGACTCATAACGGTAAATGGCCCATCTGTTGCGGTGCCACGACCGACAATAGTAACAACAAACCGGCCAGCTTCGATCTCCGACTGTGATGGGCCTGTTCCCGGATCTGGAAAGACAAACCGTTGCAATCCACGTCGAAGAAGGCCGCTGCTCATGGCTGCTCGTCCAATCCCGAGCCCAATCGTTATCCCACCGGCGGCAGCAGCACCGCCAACCCCTGAGCCTGTTGGAATGACCTCTGTACAGCGGAACTCACGGCCCCACGGATACTCCAGGAGCGCATTCGATCGTCTAATCACCCGTTCGTTGACCACAGCCATTGGAGACGGAGCCGTCCAAATTGAGCGGATGGCATCTCTCGTTGGTCGTCGTTGTTCGCCCCTATCTACACCCTGTCGTTCTCCTGGTGGGGCCAACGAATAGGGGTTGGAAATTGCCTCTCGGGCGATCGGATCGTTTTCGACAGCCTCGAATAATTTGATGAAGCTTGCCAAGGTCCCACCGCTCACCCCGCCTTTGCCCTCATCCAGATAGATGCGAACAAACTCACAGGGTTCACCGAACTCTTTTTGAGCGAACGATTGGAGCAGTTTCGTTCCGAGATCTGCCGGGATCGAATCGAACCCGCAGCCGTGAACGATCTTTGTCTCGGCAGCCACCGCCGCCTCGTGGTAGCGGTCGATCATCTCTCGCACCCAGTTGATTTCACCGGTCAGATCACAGTAGTCGGTTCCAGTTTCGATACAGGCCTCGACGAGTGGTGTCCCATACTCGGTGTAGGGGCCCACAGTCGTGCAGACGACCTTTGTTTGCGATACCATCTCACGAAGGGTCTCTGGTTCTGTGGCATCACCGATGACTGTTGGAATCTCATCTCTGTTATCTGTCTCACGTGCTAGGTCTGTGGCGAGTGTGTGGAGTTTGGATTGGTTTCGACCACCAAGGGCGACTGTAAGCTCATCAGCAGGATACTGGCTGACCAGATGTTCGGCAACGAATTGACCGACGAAGCCGGTCGCTCCCCAAACGACGATATCATACTGCGTGGTTCCGAGTGACACGAGCAAAAACACGTGCTGATGCTCAAAGAAACCCGTCTGTCAGGTATCGGTCATCGCTTACACTCGGGATGATGCCTTCTGGAATCGATCGTTAGATTTCGGGAGTAGAATCGTCGCGTCGTGCGAGGAAGATACCGGCGATGATGAAAATTGCCCCGAGGAGCAACAACCCTACTGTGAGTTCCGTGCCCGAAGCGAACACGCCAGCTCCGATCGCACCCGTCCCAAGAATGTGAAGGATCGCTGTTTGGTTCACACAGACTGTACGGGGAGAATGAATTTAACGCCATTGGAAAGCACAAACATATTGAATAACGGTAGCCCGACGCCAAGTCCGGATTGAGTCCGTATCGTGTGTGGATCACACAACCCTTCTCACCCGGGAGCTCTTGTGGGTACGTATGCAGTTGCATTGGCACCGTCGCAATCTTCAGCCGACTCCTAATCCGGCGCTGTCGACCGCCCTCACCGCTGCTAAACGGAACGATAGCTGCGTGGTGCCGGTATTTGTGCTGGATACTGCTATCTTGTCACGTGCCGACGCGTTGGGAGTTGCATTCATGCTCGGTTCTCTTCGCACGCTCCGAGACTGGTATCGGGACCATGGCAGTGACATCGTGATACAGCGCGGGGATCCGACCAAGGTCGTGGCTCGCATTGCTGAGGCTATCGGAGCCGAACACGTCGTGTGGAACAGAGATCACTCACGACTAGCCCGTGAACGTGACCACGCGGTTCGGTGTGCGCTTTCTCGCGCTGAGGTGGCCTACACATCCGTTGAAAGCCGACAGCCACCCGGGATGGGATCATCCACAACATCGGTCTCGGAACCAGAGGCTTGGTTAGCTAACCCACAGGTATTGGGAATCAAGACCCGGACAGTGCCACGGCTCTCAGATCTTGATGACGGCACATACGATTCAGCGCCCCTTATCGCTGGTACCGAATCTGCTCGAAAGCGATTGCGAGCCTTGTCGAACGGAACCACGTATCGTCGGTGTGACGATAGAGCCGACATTAGTCGTGTCGTATCCCGATCAGGGCGTTTTGTGTTGTCGGAGCCGTGACACAGATGGGATCAAAGACGCTCGATACGATCCTCGTCGCTGGTGCAACCGGGGGCGACGGTTGTGGGTGAGTCACTGTGTCGACACGGTGCCACTATGACATCCTCCCCGGTGTGAACAGTAGTTGCCGAACCTAGGTGAGACTCTCTCCTTGATTCAGGTAGCGTACACTCCCGTCAGCAACAGCCGCAAGCACGGTTGCACGTGCCAACTGAGGATTTGAAGCAGTGTACTGTTCTGGAATCAGCGGCACTGAAATCGGTTGGATCCCGTCTGCACACATTGCAGACACCCCGGCATATCTACCGACAGCTTCGGTCCCACTGTAGACGACGAATTGACCGTCCTCGTTTCGGCTGTACCGGTATTGGAACCGATCTGGGTGTGGAGCAGGGCAAGCGATTGCCTCGGCGGACTCAATGGTCGCGATCGGCTCGGAGTTCGACATGAGCTGTAGTTGTCGCGGCTCAGCAGGCTCACTCTCAGGGGCCTCAGCCCACGAGAGAGGTCCATCTGTAGGAGTACAGGCATAGCTGCCGTCGCCGAGTCGAATCCTCCCTTCGGTGGCGTAAAATTGTCTTGTGCCGTTCTGCGACCCAGCGAGCCCAAACGGAGGCGAGAGGAACTCGCCTACGGTATGCTCACAGTCTTGATTGACGGCCAGTATCGGAACCCGCCCACTGTCGACAGCAGTCGAAATAGCTGAGATAATAGTCAACGGTCGATCGTTGGCGAGCGGAACAATCTCAAGTGGTGCGTCGACGCCGACGAACGCAATAGCGTCACCCCGAACGACAGCTGGGTTGTCATCACTGATGGAGAAGTCACGATCCTGGAGGTCTCGTATGATTGGCTGGGTATCGACCGAAAACGATTCTACCATTAACACTGTTTATGATCTGGACAACGATAGCAGTTGTTGACCGACACAGACCGCAATCAGCATCGACTGGGCTGTGTGAACCGCCTCGGGGTCAAGCCCCGAGGCACTCGCCTTGTTTCCTCTGTAGAATGTCAAATAGGTGAAATACAAAACCAGTATCAAGCCACCAGTTTCGGGGCGTCGATACCGCGATTCGAAATACAACATCTGACAAATTAATCCACGCATACGCTCTAGATACACCCATTAGTTGGGCGATTTAGACTTTAAAATCGTACTTATACAGATATTAGTGCGTTCGTGTAAGGTTTATATGTACGCAGCCCTTTGGTAGTGGTAATGAGTGTCAAGGGGGTGTCGGTCTGAAGCACGGCTATATCACGGGTCGACGCTGGCTCAGTTGCCACTGGTCGACCCACAGACTGCTCGGTTGACTCGTTCACTGCCCACCCCAAAGATTTACTCTCCGTTTTGGTGCTTCCTTTAGACCAGCCCGACGGGCCGAATCTAAGCCGTCCCACCACGGCTTAGGGATTTATTGACTCGTGTTCACCACTCGCCGTGCACAACCACAAGACCGCCTTGAGAGAAACTCGATTCCTAGCAGTCGACGTCTGCGGCTGAGAGAGCGGCCGTCCACGTCGGGGCGGCTTACCAAAGCCTTGTTAAATCCGATTCAGAATAAAGGTACTCGTTGAGATTGAATTTGGTAATGGTCGTCTTGTAGACTGCTCAGAGTACATAGCTTCTTTCTAGAAGTGCTGGCCGCATTCTCTGCACTGCCAGACAGTGGCTATGTCGTCAGGGGCATATTCCGGATGCTTCCTGGGTGAGACGGCCGTTGCAGACACTATCTCGTTCGGGACGAGTCGGCAGTTCGATTGTGATTCCGTGGTGGTGAAGTTCGGCGAGTTGGTCCTCGACGTTCCTCGATTCCAGTACGATCCCACTAGCGTTCGGGTAGCAAGCTCCCGGTCTCTCGTGAGCAGTGTTCGGTCGGTCGACTGTGCCCGAGCACGGATTACGTCGTCAGCTTCAACATCATTATCCAGTGCGTAGAGCAATTGGAGTAACTAAGTGTGTCACTCGTTCTGGAAACACGGAAACGACCCAGTTCAATTTACAACCACCAGAGAGAACATACCAGTATGATCGAGGATGCTCGTGTGTTACGTGACGACTTTATTCCAGCCGAGGTCGTCCACCGCGATCCGGAGATCCAGCACATCTCGCGCGTCCTCAGTCCGCTTACCGAGGGCCAGCCTGCGGAGACATTGATCGTCACCGGGCCGTCGGGAGCCGGAAAGACCTGTCTCACACAGTTCACCGTCGACAGGCTCAAACAGGAAGTGCTGGATCTCCACATCCACTACATCAACTGCTGGCAGAACTACTCGCGGTTTCGGGTCCTGTATCGAATCCTGGAGGGCCTTGGCAAGACCGTCGACATTCATCGCCAATCGACACCCCACGACGAACTCATCGAACGACTTCGGACGCATACCGATTCACACAGCGTGGTCATCCTTGATGAAGCCGACCAGCTCCAGAATACGGCGATTCTCTACGATCTCCACCAGCTCCGACATATCTCGATGATCCTAATCGCCAACCGCGAAGCGGAGTTGCTGGCTCGCGTCGACGAACGGCTCAGCAGTCGACTCGTCGGCAGCGAACGGCTTGAATTCTCACGGTATTCGGACGACGAACTGGTCGAAATACTCCGAAAGCGTGCCGAGGCTGGCCTCGTGGATGGCGCAATCAGGAGCCCGGAACTCGAAACGATTGCCGAGGCGAGCGCGGGCGATGCGCGTGCTGCGATCAGCATCCTCAGAAATGCCGCCCGGAAGGCCCAGTTCGAACAGGCCGAACGAATCACCGAGTCGGTCGTCGCCGACTCCATCCCGAATGCCCGTCAAGAGATCCACCAGAAGAACCTCGACCGGCTAACCCCCGACCAGCGTATCGTCTACGAAATCATCGAGGAAGCCGGTGAAATTACGCCGAGTGAATTGTACCAGCGGTACAGCACCGAGGTCGACGATCCGAAAACCGACCGGACTGTTCGGAACTACCTCTCGAAGATGACTCGCTACAACCTTATCGCCGCCGAAGGGACGAGTCACGACCGCCAGTACAAACTGGCGTAAACGAGAGCCGCCGTCAGCACATGGAGTCACTCCGAGAAGCGGTCGGCTAACTCGTCGAGATTCTGTGTATCTCGGTTCCGCGCTTCGCCGAGGACAGCCGTTGCTGGACGGTCGTCCGCGCCCTCGCGCTGTAGTCCCCGAAATTCACGCATCGATCCGATCGGACGAGCCACCATGCGGCCGTCTTGCGTCTCGACAAACGCCACTTCTCCCGGCGCTGAGATGCCGTGTTTCTCTCTGAGTGGCTTCGGGATCGTCACTCGCGCCGTTTTCGAGACAACGACGATGTGCTCCTCGTAGTACGGTTCGGAATCACTCGACACGAGACATCATTCACGTTTCCTGTATTTGACCCTATTCGTGTCACTGACTCTGTGTTTATGTACCGACGACAGATCGTTGGTCAAGACGGAGCAACTGCGTTTCCAACCTATATTTCCAGGAGTATCCATACGCTGTCTCTCGAATCTGGGTCGATCACCTCGTCTTGGAACTTCCAGAAAGCCCCCGCCGAGTGTTATATCAACACTGGAGAGTCAGAACAGTATGCACACGTCCCAACCGATACCCGAACTCCCGGCCCTCGAGTCGGAACGCTATCTACTCACCGTCGACGACCACCCTCGGTCGGTACTCGCGTCGCTGGTCGTCGACCACGCACTGCTGAACGACGGGCCGGTCTACTGGGTCGACGCCCTGAACCATGCCGGGACGGATCCGATCGCCGCCGTCGCTCCGAGCCCACGAATCCTGGATCGGATTCATGTCGCCCGTGGCTTTACGCCGTACCAGCACCACTCGATTGCGGAAACACTTCTCACTGAGGCAGCGCACACCCCGCCGGGGTTGATCGTCGTGCCAGCGGTCGACGCGCTGTACCGCGAATCGATGACGGGCATCGAAGCCGAGGAACTGCTGGCACGGACGATCGCTACGCTGGTGGGACTCGGACGAAAACACGACTGTCCAGTGTTGTTCACCATTACACGCGAGGACGAACTGAGTGACACCGTCACGGCGGCTGTGACCGAGGATCTCTACTGTGAGCATACGTCGTATGGGCCACGCTTTACTGGCGAGGAGTTCGAGACACTCGTCTATCCGGTCGGCAACGGCCTCGTTCAGACGACGATCAGCTACTGGCAGTCGATCATTGAGGCCCGACAACCGGTGTATGCCGCCACCGAGGGACCAGCCATTGGAGGGTCGACGGCATGAGCACGCTCACGCCAGTCGCCTTCGACATTGAGACAACCGGCTTCGAAGCGACCGCTCGGGTGACGGTTCTCGGGCTCGTCTTTCCCGAGGCAGTCCGTGTGTTCGTCAATACCGGTGGGCACACAGTCGACGCCGAAGCACTCGAAGCCAGCCAATCTGAACGGTGTGACGAACACGTCGTCCTGACGACACACGACTCAGAGGTGGCGCTATTGAGAGCGTTCTCAACCACTGTCTCGGAGAAAATAGGGCCCAGAGAGTACTTTCTGACCGCCTACAACGGCGAGTTGTGGAAAAGCGGCTTCGACCTGCCGTTCCTTCGGACCCGGTTTTTGGCCCACGAGCTTCAATGGCCCTTCGAGGATGTCCCATATGCTGATCTGCTACCGATATTCAAAGCGCGATTCAACACGACACCCAGCAACGGGGATAACCAAGGGACGACGCTCGTGGATGTCTACCGGCGGCTCGTCGGTGGCGACCTCACCGCACTCGATCCGTTCGACGACAGTGCCGAGGCAGTCGACGCGTTCGAAAACGGAGAGTTCGACCGGCTCGTCCAGCACAACATTGCTGACATTCTGCGTACGCAGGCCTTGGCGAACGTCGCCCAACGGTACTGTAGCAAGAGCGACTTCAAACTAAAGTCGCTGTCTCCGACGGTGGGGTATTGAGCGATGGGCCGGACGAATCCAACGTTCCGCGATCGGCTCCGCCGACTCGAAGACGAGTGGCAACCCTTCCGCCGCGGACTGAGACGGGCAGACCAACCCCACTTCGATCAGTGCTTCGACGACGCCGTCGCACATGCGGCTGCTGGCGGCCAGCAGAATCCGGTCGACCCATGGCAAGCCCTGTTGCTCTCGATCGTCATCGAACAACAGCGTCGCATCGACGCACTCGAAACCGAACTCGCGGGAACACAAAACGATTCAACCGAGTGAGATGGTGTTCACACTCGACTTTACCGACGAGGGAGTTCGTCGCTGGTCGAAAACTCCGACGGGAGTGACCGAATCACTTGACGACTCGTATACTCCGTCGGTATACGCGACGAGCGAGGATCTCGACGCGTTACGACGTCACCTCAACCGTCGGCACGACGTCGTTTCGACAGCAGTCGAACAGTGGCGGCCCGGATTCAGAGACTCACAGACGGACGTGCTTCGCGCTGACCTCGATTCGATAGACAGGATACGTCCGATTGCAATGTCGATCCGGGAGGCTGGCCTCCCCGGCACGAACCGGTGTTTCAACGTTGATTTCAGCCCGCAGTTCCGCTACTGTCTCGAGACGGACATCGATCCGACGCCGACCCGCTCGCTTACGACGTGCCGTCTCAGCGTTGAAGAGACCGAACTACTCGACCCACCGATCACGACCCTCACCATCGACGGAACCGAGCTAACCGGGAAGCCACAGACGCTCATCGGAGACCTCACAGCACACCTCGATGAGGTCGATCCGGATGTTCTCGACCTGTCGACCGCCGAGCTCATTCCCGCGTTGGACGACACCGTAGCCGACGCGAATATGAAGTTGCGTCTCGGTCGGTATCCTGGATACACACAATTGGCGGGGGCCTCAACGTTCGAAAGCTACGGTCGTACCGGCCATTCACCAGCGCGATATACGGTTCCAGGACGTATTATCATCGATCGCTCGAATACGTTTTTCTACGACGAGTCGAATTTGGATGGCTGTCTCGATCTGGTCTCCCGGTCGTCGAAACCGCTCGAAGAGCTGTCGTGGGCCTCGATTGGAAACGTGCTGACTGCGATTCAGATCCGCGAAGCCAGAGAGCGTAACGTCTTGATGCCGTGGAACTCCTGGCGACACGAGTTTTTCAAGCCGATGTCAACGCTCCACGACGCAGACAGAGGGGGATTCACCTTCGAACCCACAGTGGGAGTTCACGAGGATGTACACGAACTCGACTTTTCGAGTCTGTATCCGAATATCATCGTCACACGGAACGTGAGTCCCGAAACCGCCCAGTGTGAGTGCCACCGTGGGCGGTCGGATGTGCCCGAACTGGGGTACAGTATCTGTGACGACCGTGGCTACCTGTGTGACGTCCTCGAACCACTGATCAGCGACCGAGATGATATCAAGGCCGAACTACGCGAGTGCGAGGATAGCGATGAAAAAGCGGCACTGGAGGGCCGGTCGTCGGCGATCAAATGGATTCTCGTCAGTTGTTTCGGCTATCAGGGCTTTTCGAACGCGAAGTTTGGCCGCATTGAGTGCCATGAGGCGATCAACGCCTACGCGCGTCAGATCCTCCTCGATGCGAAAGCCACGTTGGAAGCAGGCGGCTGGCGCGTCCTCCACGGGATCGTCGACAGTCTCTGGGTGACTCCGAGAGCAGGTGACTCCCAGACCCCACTCGATAGGTTGGCAGCGGAGATTTCGGAAGCGACAGACATTCGGTTGGAATACGAAGCCGAGTACGAGTGGATCGCGTTCGTCCCCCAGCGCAATGCTGACCGTGGCGCGCTGACCAAGTATTTCGGTCGCTCAACTGACGGTCAGTACAAGTACCGAGGAATTGAGTGTCGACAGCGAAGTACGCCCGAGTTCATCAGTGAGGCACAAAAACAGCTCATCGAGGTCTTCGACGACACGCGTGATCCCGAAGCGGTCTGCGGTCGGCTCTCACAGCTCCGGAGCCGGCTTTTCAGTGGTGAAGTCAACCCGAATAAGCTGGTAACGGAGATTCGGATCTCGAAAGATCCTGAAGAGTACACGCGACGGACGGTAACTATGGCCGCACTGAAGCGTGCGACAGCACTGGGATTGGATCGATCTGCGGGCCAGACAGTCGACTATGTCGTCGTAGACGACACGAAACAGTCCGCTGAGCGTGTCCGTCTATCGCTGGAGAACCCAACTCGGTACGACCCAGACTATTACGATCGGGAACTCATTCGAGCCACAACATCCGTGCTATCTCCGTCTGGGTGGTCTGAAGACCAGATTCGACAGCACCTCTCGGATACAAATCAACCCTCGCTTGAGTCGTTTTGAACGAGTATCGAGCTACCGTCAAGCGATGTCTTAGGGCGGGTTGTCGCCAGCGTTGAGGAATGCGAGCGTGTCTCTGTGGTATGCAACTCGCCAGAGTTTCATCACAGCTCGCGTCACCAGATGCACGTCGACCTGCTCGATGCAGGAGTTTTCAACATCGCTTGGATCTGACGAGGCGTTTGGCGGCGGATGGAAGTGAGCGAGACCGGCGACAAGAGGGAAATCACCTCCCGTAGGATGGCTTCTCCATCGGAAATTGCGGTTCTGTTCGTCCGTATAGTGGAACCTGTAGTCACCGTGGGTCGTCCTTGTTGGCTACACCGACGTGGGCGCAAGATGCATTCTTAATATCCGTCAAAAACCACCCAAAGTATGGCCTCCTGGTTTGAGATTTTGGTCACCGCTTTCTTTCTCCAGTTACTCGCTCTTCCCGGTGAAAAGGGGCAAATGGTGATCGCTGCCCTCGCCACAAAATATTCTCCGTATATTGTTGTAGCCGGAGCAGCCACGGCTTTCGGCGGCTGGACGGTTCTCGAAATTCTGCTTGGGAATGCTTTGAAGGGTACGCTGCCAGCGGTATTACTCGACGGAATCACGGCTGGATTGTTCGTCGTCTTTGCCGCTTGGATCCTCTACACCTCGATACTCGAAACAAACGAAGGCGACACGGAAACTAGAGCGATGGTCGACAAAAATAATAATCGATTCGGAGACCGCCTCAATAACACAGTTGACATCGTACCTTCTCGCTTCGCTGGATTCGTCCCGTCGTTCTCACTGATGGTGTTTGGCGAATTCGGAGACAAAACGCAACTCGTCACGATCAGTCTCGCCGTCCAGTATGGGGCCCACCCAGCGATCTGGTTCGGCGAAATGCTCGCGATCATCCCGGTTAGTTTGATTACGGCCCTGTTCTTTTCGCGGGCGTCAAGCTATGTCAATACCCAGTGGGCCCGTTATACCGCCGCGAGCATGTTTGTTCTCTTCGCATTCGACATCGTAGCGAAGTACGCTTTCGGATGGCACTTTCTCCCGTTTTAGCCGATGGGAAATCAAACTACCCGTCGTTTCGCTGGTCGCCCTTCTCGAGTATCGAGCAGGGAGTGAACTACCCCGCCCTGCTCGGCCTGACGGCCTCGCTGAGGACGGGGCTTCCTGTTTCCACGACGCGCTTTGCAGGAACCGAATTGGTTCCCGTAGGGAGCGCAGTCTCCACAGGCATTGAATCG
>NZ_JAQFWV010000094.1:0-11047 GCF_056175805.1 Halohasta sp. A2
TATAAATACACGCTCAATATAGTGATATAAAAATAGAATCTAGTTATATATGATATCAGACACAAAATTCGACGATAGAGCGTCATAGACGGTCGTTTTTGAATGAAGGAACTGCTATCCAACTACCTCTATTGTATTGCCGCACTCGACGAGCCATCTGGCGCGGACATCCGTCGAGAACTCCAAGAATACTTGACAGCTGAAGTGAATCACGGACGGCTCTATCCCAACCTCAACGACCTCGTCGGCGAGGGGTTAGTCAGAAAGGAACAAATGAATGATCGGACGAATCTGTATACGCTCACCCCACTGGGAAGAGAACTGATCGAAGAGCGTCGACAGTGGGAGAACGACCAACTCGAGGACACTGAAATCGCTCTCCCCTGAACTCTTTCCTGGGTTAGTACCTCCGCTATTCGGCTTTTTCAGGGCGGATCACTGTGTGAATTCAGGCGAAATCCGTCCCGGATTTGAAACTGGTGAGTTCTTCAATACGGGCTTCGAGGTCTTCGATCTCTTGTTGGAGTTCGGTTGTCTCTGTGGAGTCGACAGCGGCGAGTTGGTCTTTGAGGCCCTGGAGTCGGGATTCTTTGCGCTCTTCGTCGACATCGGCCTTGCGGACGTACTGGCTTTCGTCGATCTCGTAGAGATCCGACTCTGAGAGGTCGGTCACTTCGAGTGCGTCGTCGACTTTCGAGGCGTCGACGGTGGTGACACGCTCGCGATCAATGCCTTGGTCTTCGAGTAGTTCGAGGACGGTCTCGTCGTCTTTGAGGGTTCGATTGCGTCGACTGGTGCGCTGGACAGACCCGTACTGGCCGTAGACGGGTTGGTCGTGGTGGAGTCGATCTAAGAGAAGCGAGCGGACCTGTTGGCGGAGGTCATTTGCATTACGCTGGACATCCGAGCAGAGCGTGTAGAGGTTAACCAGCTCAGCGGTCTCCATCGTTTCGAGGTCAGTCGGCTCGTAGCGTTCGAGGGCATCGATTAGGAGCAAGGCGTCGGAGTACAGCGGGAGGTCGGGTTCCTCACGCGTGGGATCGGAGTCTTGGCCTTCGACAGGGAGGTCGGCGTCGACGAGCGAAGAGGGAGTGGGGTTGTCGGTGGGTTTCAACACGCCATCGCGTGGGTCGATTTCGAAGAGTGGGTGAATCGAGAGAATAGTGGCGTAGGGTTCGGCGTCAGCTGGGAGGCGATCAAGATCGAAGGGCTGTGGAGAATCAGAGACACGGTCATAGAGGGTCTCGAACTGCTCGCGTTTGAGTGGGATAGTCGTCTCTTGGTCGCGGTAGGAAATGAGGAGGCGATGTTCTTGGGCGTCTTCGATGCGGAATGGTTTGTCAGAAAGTGGGGTTCGGAAGGTAGCGGTAGGTGGCACCTCGTCGATTTCGTCGAGGATGGTGTGCCAGATTCCAGAGAATGGCATCGGTATCTACCAATACGTCGTGGGAGAAGGAAAATGGTAGCGTCGGATACAGAATTTTATTTTCAAAACCTGAAATTCAGGAATACAATTATTATGCCGCAGCGTGAAGAACGAGATGCGCTTCGTCTTGGGGGCCGAAGCGTCAGCGGGGACCCGATTGCCAATCATTTCGTCGTGTCCACACTCTGTGTGGCATACCCCCTTTTGTGCTGGTTAGTGGACGACTACTCCGTAGAGGGATGTAAACTATCCTGTAGGTTTATGATGGTTGATTGGCTTGTCTGTCGATAATGACGCTCCCGCCGTTTCGACTACTGAGGCGTCTGGTTAGCAGCACCCACGGTGAGGTTCTGTGTGAATGTCGACGCTGCGGGTCGACGGTCGAACCTGGAACAAATGTATGTCCGTCCTGTGAACAGCGATCGATAGCTCGCTATGAGATGGAGTAGTCTGGATACTGGAGTTCACCGAGCTATGTCTGCAATACTGCGAGCGCGAGTTCAGCATCTGGTCTGGCTCTGGCTAAAGACTCTAATACTCTTGATTTCACCACTGGTCAGAAGAGCGACCGCAGAACACTATTAAGTCTGACGGCCGCGTATATATGAATGTCATGAAACGGATCTTAGTTCCGTTGGATGGATCACCGGAATCTGAAGCAACCCTCAGGGAAGCGTTTGATATCTTCTCAGAAGCGGAGATACACGTGTTTCACGTCGTTCAAGTTACTGAGTTCCCACAAGACACAACCAAATCGGCGTACGAACTCGCCGTCGAAAAGGGGAGAGAAATACTCACGCGGGCCGACGAAATCGCGGGCAAACACGATCGAGGAATCGAGACGCGGATGAAGGAAGGCCACGCCGCGAAAACGATCGTAAGATACGCCGAAGAGAACGATGTCGATCACATCGTTATGGGGAGTGCAGGTCGGTCGGGAATGCCTAGGGTATTGCTTGGGAGCGTCGCCGAGTCGGTAGCACGCCGGGCACCATGTCCTGTCGTAATTGTACGAGAAGATAGTGATGAGCGTGAGTCTACTGAAGAATGACGATCCAGTTGTTCGGCTTCTGATAGTGATTAGGTAAGTAATTTACCGAAGTACTCAATACAGTCGGTAATGGGTCGGCTCGACGATATCACACTTGAGGAACTCCACGAGCTGAAAGACCAAGTAGAGGATGGGAAGCCGCGAGAACGCGTTCTCGCGGCGATTGGGCGCAAGCTGGGCGACCATCTACATACGTTGGCTGATCGCCACGGCGTTGTCGAGAAGACGATCCGAAACTGGCTTGATCAGTTCGAGGAACAGCCGCTTGAGCAAGCTCCCTACGATGCTCCTCGACCGGGAGGGCCAGCTAAAATCGAAGGCAAAGAACGCGAACAGTTGTTCGAAGAATTGCAACAGGCACCAACTGAACTTGGCTACGATCAGCAAGCGTGGTTTCCGAAGCTTCTGCTTCACCACGTCAAAGAGGAGTACAATGTCGAATACAGCAAAGCCTACGCGTACGAACTGTTGGACGAGGCCGGGCTGTCCTTGCGGACAGCACGGCCGCGTCATCACGAAGCCGATCCTGAAAAGAAGGCAGAGTTTGAAGAGACAGTCGAAAAAAACGGCCAGAGTTGAGCGACAAAACAGTTGCTGTCGTCGATCAGTTCACCAAGCACGTTGGAACCGTTCAGCGACGCGGTTGGTTCCCAGTCGTCTCAAACCCGACGATAGAGACAGCAAGCTCCTGGGACTCGGTGACAGTACTTGATGCTGTCACCGACGGCGGCGAGAGTTTCTACACCTGGACGGAAGAGAATCTTACACGACACCACGGAATTCGATTGTTAGAGGCGCTAAAAGAGCGGTTTGGTGAAGAGTTAGTAGTATTTCTTGATCAAGCGAGCTACTTCTACGCGAGAGATCTCTGGGAGCATGTGAGCGGAGAGCGCGAGACCGAAACTGTCGGAGACAGTTCGGTCTCGTGCGTACGCGGAGATGATCTCGAAGTCTGGTATTTCCCGTCGAAACTCCCCGAACTGAACCCTGTCGAAGGGTGCTGGGACCAACTCCAGGAATGGTTCAAGTACCGGCTTATTCCAGATCTCTCAACACTGGAAGAGTATATACCACGAGGATTGAACGCGGTTAGCGAGCCAGATATTTGGCCGTATCTAACCGGTAATGATTCGTCCTAATCACTATAAGTATAGCAACCTGTTCAACTGAACAACTCATGATTGCTCTTGTGTCTCGGTTCTATTTTCCTTCTCTTAGAGATTAGTTCCCCGAACTTTGGATTCAATATGGACTCCAAAGTAAGTGGCCGTAGAGGGTGGTTAGTATATAAACAGAGGTCACTCAAATGGCCCAAAATCTAGATTCCAAAGTTCGAACAAAAGTGTGGCTCACTCCCACTCAAGTCGACGAGCTCCGTTCAGCGTGTTGCTCGACTGGTACCGACTAACTTCACGTTCGCTGTCGACTGTGACTGACTGCCGCCCGGCACGAGGGTTTCCCAACTGACACGGCATGCTGCCGTCAGGATGAGGTCAGACGTTAGTGTTCCGGGTAACACTTCTAAAGTCATGAGAATTATCTTTATAACTTATTAGTGGGATTTATCGATGTGTTTTTATTTTTTGGTTCTACGAGAGGTTTCGCTTTTGTTGGGAATGTCTTAGACAAAGACATCTAATATGCAAGACTGCGAGCACAAGTTGGGACAAACCAGTTGATCACTAAACTGTTGTATCCGTTTCCACGCTTGACAACAGTTGCAAATCCAACCGCGAGCATACCGAAGATAGCTGGGACGAGTGCGGTTATACTGGCGAATCCACTGAAAATTCAAGCCCCCAAGCCGAGGCCAACCAATACAACGCCGATAATAAGTCCGCTTGAGAATGCAAATTGTGTGCTGTCTGCCATGGTTTGATTTATACACACCATATATTATAGATTAGATACATGGTCGACACTGTCGCGGGTGAAATTAAACCTCCAGAACTTGTAAGTGTCTTCTGTTGACCGTTGAATAGAAAAGAACGGCTCGTTGAATATGTAAGGCTCGAATACAGTAGGCACACTCTATCTAGAGGGTGATAATCACTCAATGCGGACAATAGCGGTAATATCGATTGCCTCGGTCCTTATGCGAATTGACGGATTGGCTTCGTACATAAAATAGTAGTGAGTCACTCGCGTTGCCAGACGCTCTATTTCGGTTCGTCGGTCAACCAACTAGGTCGCAATCGCTTGTGAACGTACGCTTCAACAATACCCGTTTTATCGTTGTAATCGAGCACCCACTCCCAAAGAACAAGTCCGGTAACCGTCATCACGCCTGCTGAAACAAAGAACAGCGCCTCTTCTATTGGCAGCCCCAAAAGCGGAACCAGCAGCCCAGTCGTGTACTGCTCGGAGATGACCCACGTCCCCATCCCGATAGCGATGCGGTCGATCACCCACAGATACAACGACGGGATGATTGCGGCTTCAATCCACGGTCGGTACTCCCGGACCAGATAGCCGGCACCGACCGCCCACTGGATAACCACGACGGGTCCGACCCAGGCGATCAACCCACCCAGATACAAAAACGAATCTCCAAGTGTGATCAAATACAGTCCACCAACAAACATTCCGATCCCAATGATTACGCCAGCGACTGCTGGCACAACATCGAAGTCACCGCTTCGGTAAGTTGGATCAAACCCTCGCCAGTGGAAATAAAATCCCACCATCAGCGTCTGAATGACGAAGAACATGTACTCGCCGAGCGGGATGTGTAGTGCGCGCCAGACAACTGCGCCCTCGCCGTACCACCAGACTCCCGTTTGAATCATATAACTTCCCCAGGGAGTGGTGTACGCAAACGCGATGGCGATGAGAATAAGTAGTCCGGCCGTAGCCCGTTGCCGTCGGACCGGAGCATATGAGGGGGCAAGATACCATAGAATTGCCAACACCGGCAGCGTGAATACTAAATGAAACTGAAGATACGTGAGCATAATCCCATCCCAAAATTCCATGGCGGCACTCATCATCGCACCAATGACGAATGGTTCAGCCACCGGTGTAGCGAGTGTTCCTTGCATGTAATTGGTCTTTGATCAGTATCTTCAGAGAAGTACGCAAGCAGACAGATAAATATCTTCGCTCTTGTGGCGGAGATTGTTGGTGAGTCATAGTGCAGCTTCGAGGATGCTTTTCAGAGCTTCTTCTCCTGGTTTTCTGAAGACCTCACGTCTAAGCTGAAACGCTCTGAGATACGGTGTAAGTTTGTCTTTTGATACACCTCGATGAGGAGAAAGCCAGGATCGCATCAGCGATCCATGGCTCTCGCAGGTGTTCACGTGAACGTCTCCATCAACGGTAGTTGGATAGCAGAAGACGGATCTGCTGCTCAGCCTCTCGTCCTTACCAAAGTTCTCTCCCACCCAGAATTGACTGGCGCTGTTCTGGTGGATCAAGTCCTCGTCGTTTCCACGTCGCCAACATTGTTGTTATTGTCTCGTGAATCTGGACCCCTTCTGCCGAACGGAGGGTCCGAAACATCTTCCGAAGGACTACTTGCTCGCGCAGAGCCCGCTCTGCGCGATTATTCGTCGAGTCAACGTCTGGCTCAGTCACGAACGTCAGCCAATGACCCAATCCGTTGCTGATCTTCTCGATCAGCTGCTAAAACTCCCGGACCTCGTAATCCTCCCTAATCAGCCCCTCTAAGTGCAAGGACGCTTCCGCCCGCTTCTGCTCGCAGGCGGAAGTGGACAGCTCTCCTTCGACGAACGTCGTTAGATCGTCGTGGAGTGCGTGCAACTCTTCAGACAGCCGCTCTGCTTCCTCGTACCGTTCAGCGACGTACTCAGCCTCCCGCAACAGGTGCGCCCAGCACCGCTGAAGTTTCGTGTGATAACTCGAATACGCTGACCAACCGTCACAACTGAGCGTCGAGTCCTCGGCGAATTCCTCGCCGAGGACGTCTTCTAAGACTCCACTTCCACGGCTCTCATCAACCCAGAACAGCACCTCGTCATCAGTGACGAACGTCCACGCCCAGTGTTGCTCTCCGTCAACCGGAAAGCCTGTTTCATCACAGTAGACGACCTCACTCTCTCGAATCTTCTCTTTGACATCGTTGTATGCGGGTCGCAGCCGGTCTGCGACCCGCTTGGTTAAGTTGTAGATCGTCCGGTGGGAGATCGGAAGGTCGAACTCCCAGTCAAACAACTCGGCCTGTTTTCGGTTTGGCAGTCGTTGATGGAACCGACCGAGAGCGGTTTGGGCCAGGATATTTGGCCCAAACCACCCCTTTTCGGGACAGTCAGGATGCTCAGCAACGACCTCGTTTCCACAGGAGCAGTTGTGTTTGCCGAGTTGGAACTCTACGACGGTGGTTGGAACGGGAAGCAGGACATCGATAACAGTTCGTGAGACGTATTTCTCAGGGCTCGAGAGGATTTGCTCACAGTCTGGACAGTATCCCTGATCAACCCGAATCGTCTCTTCGGGTTCTGGTGGCGGTCGTGTTGTTCCTTCGTGACCTTCACTCCGTCCTGGTGAAGAGTCGCTGACGGCGTCAGGGTCGCCGCCAGCGTCGTCTTCTTCAGATTCTTCGTCTTCATCCTCGTCTTGACCGTCACCACCTGGTGATTTAGCCGCACCACCCTGCTTACTGGGTGGTGTGTTTGGATTTT
This sequence comes from Halohasta sp. A2, assembly GCF_056175805.1. Classification (NCBI taxonomy): domain Archaea; kingdom Methanobacteriati; phylum Methanobacteriota; class Halobacteria; order Halobacteriales; family Haloferacaceae; genus Halohasta; species Halohasta sp. A2. The sequence goes on from NZ_JAQFWV010000094.1 coordinate 7,118, forward strand.
CGTACTGCTTGAGGCGAGCCTCAAGCTGTTCGATCTCCTGTTGTTTTGCAGTGATCTGGCGGCGTAGAAACCGGTTCTCAAGCTCTTTGATTACCAACTGCTGGCGGAGTAGCGAACTATCATCGGTGCGGATCACGGAATCTATCGATTCCGTTGATCCGCGACTCCCCAGCGACACAATAGTTCAGTACTGGTGAACGATCTATGAGACTGCTACGAAATCGTCTCGGCATGGAACTGCTATCCAACTACGCGTTTACTATGTGTGCTATTATATTCCTAAATATGCTTCATATAAGCCAAATAAACCTACATTTTGTCTATTATTAGTGTATAATTTATGTTTTTGTGGATTTATACGAGAGATTTATATCCTGGCAGCCTCACATGTGCAATAATGAGTGGCAAGGAGGTGTTGACCTGAATTACGACTATACTGAGGGTCGACGCTGGCTCGTTGGAGCCATTGTCGACCCATCAAGCAGTAGTTGCTCCGAGTAGCCCCTTAGTATAGTACCTGACTTGTGCAAAGCCCCGACGGACCCAAGCCGTCTCCCACCAACGGCTTGTGGTCCTGTCTGCTCGTGTTCACCATATCTCGTTGAGAAATTTTAGTCGACATTGCTTGCGGAACTGAAATTGGTGAGTTTGTCGATTTGAGCTTCGAGATCTTCGATCTCTCGTTGGAGTTCTTCTGTCTGTGGTTCATCGACAAGCCATGATTTGATCTTTGAGGCCTTGGAGTCGTGATTCTTTGATCTCTTCGTCGACATCGGCCTTGCAGACGTACTGACTTTCGTCGATCTCGTAGTGATTCGACTTCGAAAAGTCGGTAACGTTGAGTGCCTCGTCGACTTTGGAGGTGTCGACAATGGTGACACGCTCGCAGTCAATGCCTTGATCTTTGAATAGTTTGATGGCGGTTTCGTCGTCTTTGAGTGTTCGATTGCGTCGACTCGTCCGTTGGATAGAGCCGTACTGGCCGTGGACGGGGCTGGTCGTGGTGGAGACGATCGAGGAGAAGCGAGCGCACATCTTGACGGAGATCATCAGCATTGCGCTAGACATCCGAGCAGAGCGTATAGATGTTGACCAGTTCAGCAGTCTCCATCGTTTAGAGATCAGTCGGCCCGTAGCGTTTGAGGGCGTCGATTAGGAGCAAAGAGTCGAAATAGAGTGGGAGATTGTGTTCTTTGCGTTCGGTCTTCTCGGGGTTGGTGTCGACGCCGATGGCTCCTATATAGACTAAACTGGGCTCCAAGACACGCTGTATGCCGCCAGCCAGAAAGGCAGCTATTTCAGCCACCCTCCAAAACGATACGGCGACTTGATGCGAAAGGATACCGCATCAATTAGCGAAACAAAATCGGGATGGTGTTCAATACCCGACAGGAGATGGGATAGTGATCAGCGATTATTCGAGATCGAAGCGATCAAGCTTCATGACTTTACTCCAAGTGTCGACGAAGTCCTCGACAAACTGTGGTTCACCATCTACGGCAGCATATACTTCTGCGAGGGCACGAAGCCGGGAGTTCGATCCGAACACGAGATCGACGCGTGAGCCGGTGAACGCCGTCTCTCCGGTCTCTCGGTCGCGGATTTCGAACTGCAGTTTGTCCTCGTCGATTGCTTCCCATTCGTAGCGCATATCTAGGACGGTCTGGAAGAAATCGTTGTTCAACGTCTCCGGTTCGTCAGTGAAGACACCGAGTTCGGAATTCTGGTAGGTGGCACCGAGTACCCGGAGGCCGCCGAGGAGTGCGGTCATCTCCGTAGCCGAAAGCGCTAACAGGTCCGCTTTGTCGACCAAGAGTTCCTCGGGCGAGCGGTCTAACACATCACCCTCTGTGTAGTAGTTGCGAAAGCCGTCGGCGTCCGGCTTCAGTGCCTGGAAGGCTTCGACGTCGGTCTGTTCCTGGGTGGCGTCGGTTCGACCCGGTTCGAACGGGACCTCAACGTCGTATCCGGCATCGGCCGCCGCCTGCTCGACTGCTGCGTTCCCGCCGAGGACGATCAGATCCGCGAGCGAGATCCGGACGTCATCGGATCGAGAGCTGTTGAACTCCTCCCGGATCTCCTCGAGCGTCTCGAGTACGGCATCGAGTGCCGCTGGCTCGTTGACCTCCCAACTCCGCTGCGGTTCGAGACGGATCCGCGCTCCGTTCGCCCCGCCTCGTTTGTCACTGTCGCGGTACGTCGATGCAGAGGCCCAGGCCGTCTTGACGAGCTGGGAGATGGACAGCTCCGAATTGAGGAGTTCGGCTTTGAGTTCCGCGATTTCCTCGTCGCCGACTAGGTCGTGGTCGACAGCAGGTGTGGGGTCCTGCCAGAGCATCTCTTCGTCCGGGACTTCTGGACCGAGCAAGCGTTCCGGTGGGCCCATATCACGGTGGATGAGTTTGTACCACGCTTTCGCGAACGCGATTCCGAACTCCATCATGTTCTCCTGGAACCGTTCGAGGATCTCCCGGTAGTCCGGATCGCGCTTCAGCGCGACGTCAGTGGTGAGCATCATCGGAGTGGCGCTGTCTTTGGGGTCGTGAGCAGGCTCTGCAGAGTCACGCAGTTCGCCATCCTTCGGTCGCCACTGCCAAGCCCCACCGGGGCCTTTGTGGGGTTCCCACTCGTGGTTGAGTAGGTTATCGATGAACTCCATATCCCAACTGGTCGGCGATTGGGTCCATGGGCCTTCTATTCCACTGGTGATCGTGTCGGCACCCTTGCCCTCACCGTACTCGTTGTCCCAGCCGAGGCCCTGGTGTTCGATAGCGGCCGATTCGGGCTCGGAACCGAGATTGTCATCTGTACTTGCACCATGGACTTTGCCGAAAGTGTGGCCACCAGCGATGAGCGCGACGGTCTCCTTGTCGTTCATTGCCATTCGGTCGAACGACTGTCGGATATACTTCGCTGACTCGAGTGGATCCGGATTCCCGCCCGGCCCTTCCGGGTTGACGTAGATCAGACCCATATGGTCGGCTGCAAGGTCGCCGATGAGGTTGCCCTCCTCGTCGTGGCGTTTGTCTTCCATCATCTCTTCTTCGGGCCCCCAGTCGACACCCACGTCGGGCTCAAATACGTCTTCACGGCCGCCGCCGAAGCCGAAGGTCTCGAATCCCATCGACTCCATGGCGACGTTTCCGGACAGCACGAGCAGGTCGGCCCACGACAGTTTCCGACCGTACTTCTGTTTGACCGGCCAGAGGAGCCGACGTGCCTTGTCAAGGTTTGCGTTGTCGGGCCAACTGTTGAGCGGCTCGAACCGCTGTGTCCCGCCCGAGTTACCACCGCGACCGTCGCCAGTTCGGTACGTCCCCGCGCTGTGCCACGCCATCCGGATAATAAGCGGCCCATAGTGGCCGTAATCGGCTGGCCACCACTCTTGAGAGGTCGTCAGTACCTCTTCGATATCCGCTTTCACTTCCTCGAAATCAAGCGATTCGAACGCTTCAGCGTAATCAAAATCCTCCTCGTACGGCCCGACATCGCGGGCATTCTGATCGAGAGGGCCTAAGTTCAGCGAGTTCGGCTTCCAGTCTCGGTTGGAACCGTCCATAATTAGGTTATGGCTAAACTTCACATAAATGCTACGATGTTTGATAATTTAGTCCTAACAGCGTAGGTGTATAGGTTCTCAAAAGAGTAGCTATTAGCTGCCTCAGTGTAGTATCAAGCATAAACTAGCTATTTTCCTATCTCTTACTAATTTATGTGTACTAATCAACCATGCCTCCATAAGGCTACACAACTGTCACGAACAGTGATAGCTTGGCTACAAAGCTGACTCGGATTATAGCGCAGCGGCTCTGTTGACTTGATGGAAACGCTGCTATCCTAAGAGAGCGTGAAACAAGATATGGGGCGCAAGAGACCGACGGATTTCACGTGCCGTAGAGCACGTTCTGTTGACTGGTCCGTGTGCGAAAG
>NZ_JAQFWV010000095.1:0-10829 GCF_056175805.1 Halohasta sp. A2
ATCCAGATCGCTACAACCGGTTCTTCAATGAGATTCTGTGTGAATCACTCCACGAGAAGATTCACTGTACCGCCTCGGTTGAGGCTACTGGAGGTGAAGTCTAAACGGTTCTGAGACGCGACCAATAGTTTCGATATGAGTCGACAAGAAGTTGCAAAACTATCTTGGTAATCCTGTTCCGGAGCACCCCTAAATGGGTGAATCCTTCTAGTTATACTGGTCCAGATTTTTCGACTTTTGTTACCGAGATCGCGTTCCGCACCCAGTTCCGCAGTGAAAATTCACTGCGGAAAATTGGACTGGGTTTCAGCCTCACCAGTGGGAGCTTTATTTCACTTTCACTCTGGTTGGCTGATGTTTAATATCTGTCCGGTCACAAATATCTATATACATTCAACCGCGCGCTTTGGCAGCACGTTGGATTGAACAGACCTCCAATAAGAATCACAGACTATGCTAACACTCACACACATCGCTGATACCCATCTTGGCCACCGACAATATGGGTTGAAACAACGCGAGGATGACATGGTATCGACGACACGTGCTGCGCTTCAGGAGATGATTGAGGAACGTGGGACAGATGCGGTTCTATTACCAGGTGACCTGTTCCACTCGCGTGATCTACGGCCGAAGATTTTGCACCAGATCGAACGAGAACTCGAACGGATACCTGCCGAGGTACCGGTGTTAGTATCGCGCGGGAATCACGACGAGAATCTGACGCCGCGTGACGTGACGTGGTTGAACTACCTCCATCAACGGGGACACATTGTGTTCTTGAAAGCCGAATTGAATGCTGACCCAGAGACAGCGTGGTTTAATCCGTATGATCCAGAAGACCCAGGACAGTCTGCAGGGTTTTATGATATTAATGTAGCAGACTCAGACGGGCCGATTCGTGTGTTCGGCCTACAGTGGCGCGGCGCGAAGACAGGACAGGCTCTCGAACAAGTGGCGAATGGGATCCGTGAGACGAATAAGATGCATGGTGAGCCAGCGTCGACCGTATTGCTGGCACATTTCGGGATCGAGGATGAAGTGCCCACGCTCGGAGGGACTGTAACCCATGCGGAGTTACGAGACGTGAAAGATGTCGTAGATTACCTAGCCTTGGGCCACATTCACAAACGGTACGATTCTGGTGGGTGGATCTACAATCCCGGCTCACCAGAAGCCCATAACACTCGGGAGGGCCGCGACGAGTGGCAGCACGGCTACTACTCAATCTCATTCAACGACGGACTGACGGAGACAAGCAATGACACAGTTGATTTTAGTGTAGAGCATCACCCGACGAAGCGACGGCCGTACTACCGGATTGAATTCGATGTTACTGCATATGAGTCAGCGAGTAAGCTTGAAGCTGCATTTCAGGAACACGTTCGGGACAAGCGGAGTGCGATGACGGCCTACTGTAGTCAAGATGTGTTCATGGCACAAGGTGAGCCGCGGGAACCGATCATTGACCTTCGGTTCACGGGGACCCTACAATTCAGTCGAGGGGATTTACGGACAGATAAACTCGCAGCGTGGGTCAAAGAAGCATGTGACGCGCTCTATGTTCAGGTGAATACAGGAATCCGGACGGCGAACGTCCAGCAACTCATCTCGGAGATTGACGAGGATGAGGTGTTCAAAGATGGGAAGTTGAACACTGCTGCGTTAGAACATCGTGTCTTTGAGACAATTGCGAAGGAATCGGTCTACGATGACCATGCAGCTGATGTCGCTGATGTATTAGGGGATGCTCATCAGATGGCCCAAGCTGGTGAAGCCGTCGAAGACATTCAGGAATCTGTGAGTTCGGCACGACAGGAGTTGTTCCCCGAACTAACAGAGAATGTGATACTGGATATCAAGGAAGACCCCTTCGCGGATGCGGAAACAGATGGCGAAGCGGCTGGTAAGAGAGCGGATGGTAGTACAGGCACAGAGAGTGATACAGAAAGGGAGGTGGAGCAATGAGAATCACAGAGGTTGTCTTGGAGGACATCAAGTCGTACGCAGATCGAACGGTCGTGCCGATTGAAGGCGGCGTGACCGCGATTCTCGGTGAAAACGGCGCAGGGAAATCAACAATTCAAGAGGCCATCGGGTTCACGTTGTTCGACTCGCTTCCATTCAATAATAAGGAGTTCGTACGGGAAGGTGCGAGTTCGGGAACCGTCGAGGTTACATTCGAACAGGACACGCAGGGTGGGACAGAGCGGTATAGGGTTATTCAGTCGGTCGGCCGATCACAGTACAGCGTATCTCGGTACGATTCAGATGATGATGAGTGGGTCGATCAGGAGATTGATTCCAAGGCAGAGTTAGTAAAATGGTTGTGCGCGCAATTCGGTGTGGGGGATGGAGACGAACTTAGCAGTCTCTGGAACTCCAGCATTGGGGTACCACAAACACGATTCCTCTCTGACTTCTCGCAAACGCCTAGGAACCGAAAAGCTACGTTCGATTCGTTACTGAATCTGGACGAGTACGAGGAGTCATGGAAGACTCTCAAGCATGTTCCGGACGTGATCGAAAACCAACAGCAAGATCATCGTAGAGACATCGATACACTCACCGGTGAGATACAGGGTCTACCTGACGAACGAGCGGAAGCGGAGTCGTTGGCCGACGAAATTGAAACAATCAATGACCGAATCGAACGGAAAACCGGAGAGTTGGCGGAGAAAGAAGAAGCGTACGAAGAGTTAGAAGCCACCAAAGAAGAAATTGACCGCCTTGACCAAGACGTTGATTCGCTGGAAGGAGACATCGAATCGACAGAGGCGAATTTAGATACGGCAAAGGAGGAACTCGCAGCCGCCACACAAGCGCAGCAAAAGTGCGAGGAGACCCGTGAGGAGTACAGTCAGTACAAAGAAGCGCGCGAACGACAAGAAGAGTTAGAAGAACAAAAGGCTGAACGAAATGCACTCATCGAAGAACGAGACGAACAAGAAGACGGGATCCAGGCAATCCAATTCGAGGTCAACCGACTAGAAGAGGACCTCAAAGAACTGGAAGCAGCTAGGGAGACCTTGGAGGCGTGCGAAGAAGAGAAAGAACGGTATGAAGAACTCGATGACCGTATTGAGTCCCTGAAAGATCGTAAAGAGAATGTAGAGACGTTAGAGGAGGAAATCGAGCAGTCGGTGGAGGAAATCGAATCGAAGGAACGCGAAATCGAGGAGAAAGAGGAGACGATTATCAAAATAAAGGACGAGTGGGAAGCGACGACGGATCCAGAGTCACTCTCCGATGATATTAATGATCGTGAGGCGAACCGAAAGCAACTGGAAAACGAGCGTGAGCGGCTTGAAGAACAGCTGGCCAGGTTGCGTGATGCGGATATTGATGCACCGTGCCCGACGTGTGATCGTCCATTAAAAGAAGACCACCGGTCGAAGACAATCAAGCAGCGTGAAGCCCGAATCAAGGAAATCAAGGCGGAGCGCGAGGAACTCGCTGAGGAACTTGATGCGTTACATAAAGAGCGTGAGGCGGCGAGAGAAGTCAAACAGCGTGTTGATAAGATTCCTGTTCATCAGAACACAATCGACTCGTTGAATAGTGAGATCGAAGACCTTCGCGCCACCAAAGAAGAAACAGAAACAGACTTGTCGGATTTGGAAGATGAATTAGCAGACCTCCCGGACCTCGAAGCCGAACGAGACGACTTGGAGGAGCCGTACGACGAATACCAGACCGCAGAATTCCGGATTAGGGAACATACTGATGTTCCTGATGAGTTGGAGGCAACACGAGCCGAACTAGAGCGAGAACAGTCGGCACTGGCTGAAATCGAAGGCGAGTTAGAAGCGTTTGATGGTCTGGATGAGAAGTTAACAGAGGTCAAAGAAACGCTGGAGCAAACAGAACCAGCGTATCAGACGTATATCAAGCACGAGAAGCAAGCATCACAGGTGGAAGAGCGGCAGGAAAAGGTCGAAAATCTGGAGAGCGAGCTTGGAGGCCTCAAAGCGGATCTTGAACAGACGGAGGCAAAACTGGAGGAGACGAAAGCGTCGTTCGATGAAGAACGATTTGAGACCTTGGAGTTAGACATTGAAGAGCTCAAGAATGACCTAGCAGGAGATCGACGATCTTTGGAGCTCAAACAGGAGAATCTAAGGGAGGTTGATGAAACAATCGAGGAGTTGGAGACGAAGCTAAATGACCGTCAAGAGAAACTCCAACAAGTGAAGGAACTGAAAGCAGACCAGCAATTCGCCGAGTGGGTCCGAGAGAATGTCCGCGAGGCCGGACCGAAAATGCGGGAAATTATCACCGACCGGATTGGCTCCCGGGCGAACGAGTTGTTCCGTTCAATTCGTGGTGCGTCAGCAGAGACACTAGAGTGGACGAGCGACTACGAGATCGTCGTACACGATGCGGATGTCCGAAAGTCGTTTTCAAAGCTGAGTGGCGGCGAGAAGATGGCGGCAGCACTCGCGGTGCGACTGGCGATCCTCGAACAGTTAGCATCTGTAGGAATCGCATTCTTGGATGAGCCAACCGCGAATCTAGACCGGCAAAAGAAACGGAATTTAGTCACTCAGCTCAAACAACTGGATAGCTTCGATCAACTCACAGTCATTAGTCACGACCAGACGTTCGATGCGATGACTGACTATACGATCACCATTGAGAAAGACCGGCAGACATCGGGGGTGTCGGTCAATTAATGCCGATTGATAAACGCGGTGTCGCGTCTGAATTGGAAGCGAGTGTCGACACAATCGAGGCGTATCTCGAAGACGACACAGGGATCGTAGAGCGATATCAAAATGCACTGCAGCAGTTACCAAATGAGTGGACGAGTAGCGAGATTCGAACCTCGCTCCAAGATTTATCATACCCAGGGGCGTATCCGACGGACAAGTTCGATGACGTAGACAGTCTCATCGTCCCGTATCCAGAGAGTAACGGATGGGAAAATCACGAAGACGTCAACGGGTGGGCTCGTGAGATCGTTCATGACGTGCCCGTTATGGCTGTCGATGGATCACAACTCCCTCCGACAACGCAATTTAACGTCCCACTCGCATATGTCCAAGCAGCTTGGGCAGTCAACCATCATCACGCCGAGGGACGGCTTGACCGCGGGGTCGAAGGTCGACTCTTAACGCCTGATGAGGTGACGCAAGAATCGAACGACGGTGACTACCGGTTCGTTGATTCCCAGCTCGTGGGGCACCACCGATTCGAGTACGAAGGACAGTTACTCATCGACCAACTCTCTGAATTGGCTACCGCTCGTGATGCAGGTGATATCGATAACACCCCGGTCGTGTTCTATGACGGGCCGTTGATCGCATCGTTTGCGAATCCATTAAAACCAGAAACCCGAGAGCGATACATTTCGACGCTGGGTCAGGTGATTGCGGCGAGTCAGCATCACGAGATTCCGCTGGTTGGGTACGTTGCCGGATCAAGCGCGACCGAGCTTGTGAAAATGACACGACTTCTGTTACGCAGGACGTTTGAGATGGATCGTGTCATCCCGGATGCACACGTATTAACAGAGTTGATGAGCCCGTGGGGAGATACGACGATTCCCTTTATTTCGAAGCGAGATGGGAGTATCGACGCGTTGGAAGCAACGTACAACGGGGAAGCGTACGAATTCCACGATGACATCTTGTTCTCGTATCTGAATGTACCACCGGGAGCTGGACTTGATCGAATAGAATTCCCCGGTTGGTTATGCCGGAATAGAGGTCCCGATGGGTACGATTCGATGTACGAGTACACAATCGACATCGTGCGGGCAGAAGCAGGGATTGGACGAGGATATCCAGAGATTCTGCAGCAGGTCGATAGCGACGCGGTGTTAGACCAGCATGATCGACAGCAGTTCCGACGTGTCGTCCAACGCTGGGCTGAAACGAATGACGTGCCGCTAGAATGGAACGCCAAAGCACTAAGCAAGGAGCTTCGACGACGATGAGTCACCACCACACCCAATGCGAATCAGCAGGATGCACCGACCGACAACCAAGCCACAACGCGGAGACGTATCTATGACAGATACACAAATTGACGAAGACAGCTCAGGCCTCGATTCGTGTGTTCGAATCGGTAGCATCGTATCCTCGAACAGTCACTTGGATTATGTCGTCGAGGTGTACAAGGAACGAGACTGTGATCGACCACCAGAACTTCACGAGCGTGAGTTCGGACAACCAGTGTTCATCAGAAAAACTGTTGACGGAACCGAGTACGCGGTCATGGGCGTGATTTATGATACCTTGTTAGTCGACCCTGACCAAGGGCGAACTGGGCCACGATTGGCACAAGACGACCAAGCCCAATTCACGCCTGGATACATCGAAGAGCGCACCACGCTCGCAGGCGTCGCACTTCTCGGTACTGCGGTCCTCACCGAGAATGGAAGTATACAGGACCCAACGCATCAAATGCCGCGATGGACGTTAGAAGTCGATGACACTGTTTTCCACTGTCCGGATCAGATTTCGGTTTCTTTCCATACTGTCGATGACCAAATCCAGTTGGCGTACATGGATCGACTCTTGAATATTGCCGGTGACTTCGGATCTGAAGTTATTGTTGCGTTGATTGACCGGTTACGAAGAATACTCCCGAGTGACGATCCGAACCAGCGCGTACTGGATGTAGTAGAACAGAATATCCAGTGGCAGGCACGCGAACAGCGAGGGGTGGTCTAATGACAGACCGATCAAATGTGGTCGGAACTGTAGCCGGACCCGGTGGAGATCCGAATGAATTCGTGTTCGTGACTCCCTCGGACAAATCCATCAAGACGGGAGAGTTCATCACATATACTGTCGCAGTTGAAAATGAGCCACGATCAGTGTTCGCTCGCGTGACGAACCGTGAACTGATCCGTGGGCTGCCAGAGGGATTCCTTGCCGATCCAGGAGTCGGGCCGAATACTGTTGCGGCAACACTCGGCGTACCGAATGATGAGACCGATTTATATCGATTGACAGCTACCGTCATCGGCTACTATAATACGGGCATGACGACGTTCGCTAACCCTCGACAACTTCCAGATCCGGGAACTCCGCTTTCGATTGCCCCGGACCGGCAACTCGAAACTGTGTTGCCGAACCTCGGATCTAAAACTGACAGCAAAGATGTCACAACGCTTGATGGGGTCGCACACATCGGATGGCTGTTAAATCGACCGGCAGAGGCGACGAATCTACACATTCCAATCGAGGAGTTCGCTTCGACACACTTAGCCATCCTCGCATCGACCGGGAGCGGGAAATCCTATACAGCGTCGGTTTTGATCGAAGAGATGATGCGGCCAGGTTCGCGTGCATCACTGCTTGTGTTCGATCCCCACGGAGAGTATGGGACATTGTCGGAGATACAAGGAAATGAGCAATTCCACGGCGATGATGGATATAAACCGGATGTCGTGTTTTTCAATCCGAAAGACCTCCGCGTCCGAATCTCCGAACTGGAAATCGGCGACGTAATGGCGATATTGGATAATCCGAGTAATCGGATGCAAGATCGCCTTTCAACCGCTTGGCGGTCGATGCAGAACCGAGAAAGCCGCACGTGGGGTATTGATGAACTCGTCACAGAGATGGAAACAATATTCGGTGATGATGACGCGAGTGTTGGTGCATTGGAATGGCGGCTCCGTCGGTCGATTCAGCGGAACGATCTATTTGATCCTGCAGATAACGTCCCGTTAGATGATATTGTGGATCCAGGGCAATGTACTATCTTGCAGATGGACACGTTGAATCGATGGGACCAACAGCTCATTACAACTGTTCTACTCCGTCGATTGTACCGTGAACGGCTTGAGGATGTGCGGAATCGGGAGTCTGAGGTTGATCACCCAATCTTTGCGCTGTTTGAGGAAGGCCATCGATTCGCACCAGCATCCGGTGATGCACCATCGCTTGGGATCATGCGGACGATCACCTCAGAAGGGCGCAAGTTTGGGTTTGGACTCGGGATCATCAGCCAGCGACCTTCAAAAATTGACCAAGATGTATTGTCACAATGTGGGACACAAATATCGATGCAAATCAAGAACCCGAATGACCAGGATGCAATTAAAAACTCTGTTGAATCTGCAGGGGAAGACGTACTCCGAGAATTACCCGGATTGACCCCTGGTCAAGCCATCGTGTCAGGTGACGCGATGAATACGCCAGCACTGATTCAAATTCGTCAACGGATCACTGAACATGGTGCTGAGAGTCGGAATGTCGTTGAAGAATGGACTGATGCGTACGAACAGCGGCAACGTGAACCGACGCGATCAGAACGCGCTAGCTTTGGTGAGGGCGATTCAACCGGTGTTCAAAGTCTTGATTGAGATAATCTAACTACATGTGGTCACGGATCACACGCTTGACTCGGGCTTTATCATACTCCACGGCAGGAGAGTCTTCCGCCTGAAGTGGAACTGCCTCTGCATAGTCAGCAGTGACAGCAGTGATTCGAAGAGGAACATCAGAGCCAGGCTCTCCCTCTAGAAGCTTGATTTTGAACCCTTCATGAACACCGTAGGTGACCCGCCAACAGCGCGGAAGTCATTGATATCTACCACTAAGAGATCTCGGGGTTGTACAGGTGATTCTCGCAGAAGGCCATACATCTTAGAATTCAATCATGATCTCGAAACCACCGAGCAAGTTGCTGGCTGTAGTCGTTGTATACTGTGAGGCCCGTCTGGAGTGTTTCGTATACTTCTTCAGTATCGATGTGTCCGTATTCATGGGCGAGGACGTTTCTGAACCCAATCGCGGCGACCAGCATCGTTGTCGTCTCTTTATCGATAACACCGTGTTGATGCAGAACACGAACCGCTTCCTTTGCGGTACTACCGTCGTAGCCGAAGTCACGTGTGGCGACGTGTTGAGTGAGATCGGAACAGGCCTGAATCGCGTTTTCGAACATCCGCTCAACGGCGCGCTGCTGGGTCGTACTCTGGAGGAACTCGCTACGTGACAGCGTCTCCTGTTTGTCGGTGAGCTCGCCGTGGTACTGCTCAATTTGTTCGAGTTTGATGGCAACGACTCGCTCGTCAGCCACGCAAGCCCTCCTCTGCAATTCGGTCAATCATCTCACGCTGCTGGCGGCGACGTTCATTAGTTTGGGCTGCGAACTCGGCTTCGATGCGTGTTTTGAACCGCTCAAACGCGCGGTCGTCACCACAGACAAACGTGCCATTGACCGCATCATGTGCGACCTCGACCGAGAGCGTCTCGATGTCGGAGAGGTCGACGAAGGGAGCATCATCTCGCTGAAGATCGCCCGATAGAAAACACCGTTTTTCGAACCGCTCACGGTTCGATAGATCTTCGGCAAACTTGATAGCGATGTCAAGGTCGGAGTCACGAGTCGCCCCGCCAGTACACTGAGAGCCGAATACAACCACAAACTCAACGTCAGCGTCGGTACAGACCGACGCCTCAAGGGCGGTAAAAATCTGCGTTTCGTCTTCGCCCGGTTGCATACATATATCGACTCCCCTTCATCACAAAAGAATTCCGCCGTTTCACACCGTCAAGAGACTAAGTGGTAGTTCAAGCCTTCACTTATAATTTCATTGCCTCAATGAACAAGCCGATAATAACAATTCCTGACAAAAGTCCCGTGCAAGATCCACAGCGCGTATCTTGTACGACGACTCGATTAATTCGAATGTACTCTTATCGGTCGGTAAAGGTGTGACACGTACCGTGACGAATAAAACATCTATGAGATCTATCAGAACCCCGGTGCAACATTCAGAGAATGAAGTCGGCATGACGACTCTGTTTTCCTCAGCTATTCACAACTGTGTCAATTATTAAATGTGTGTAAATATTCATATTCCAACCCTGAGCGGATTAACTTAATCACGAGTAGACAGTTGTAACCGACCAGGGTGTCAAATTACGATATTACGGAAAGAGTGATTTGTAGGGGTAGCAAAAGTAATCCTAATGGTCAATTTCGGCGACATTTCGTCGGCAGAAGATCTCGACAGGTTGTCTGAGTGCAAGCAAATCGAAGCGCTCAGGGACGCATACGAGAATAAGACAAGCTGGTTGGCTAAAGGAACCATTCGTGGGAGTGGCGAGTTCGTCAGAAGTGGATTCTCTGAGTCACACTTTCCACTCGAGTTGGTGCAAAACGCCGACGATGAGGGGGCGACCACAATCTTGTTCGAGTACGACGATCAAGCAGGCCAACTTAGGGTATTCGACGATGGAGGAGGGTTCGACCACCTTGGCGTCGCTGCCGTCTGTCAACAGGGGCAGTCTCGGAAAGAGAGCGATAAACAAATCGGATTTATGGGTATCGGGTTCAAGTCGCTATTCGAGGTGTGTAACCGAGTCAACGTTCATTCGAACGACTATCATTTTGGATTCGACACCGCCAAGGATGTCAGCGAAGGAGATGAGAACGACATTCCGGGGTTCTTGCGTCCAGAGTGGGTTGGCGAAGATCATGAACCAGTCGGTCCTATGATTGCGGACAATGTCTTCGAAAACGACCCGACAACGACCATTGTCGGAGATTTATCCGAGACACACGGCATTGAAGAGGCCCTGGGGAGCGACAATCTATCGCCGTCAGTTTTCTTGTTTTTGGACAATTTGGAGCAGATACTCATCCGAAGTGCTTCCGGAGATCTAAAGCGTACGCTTGGTGGGGAGCGGAAAACCGATTTCGACGGGAGTGTGCGTCAAGCAAAAGAGAAGTATCAGTCGATCACATCGGGTTAGATGGAGTGTCTGTTTGGAAGTAGTGTGAAACAAACCCAAACAGACAATCAGATCGAAGAAGAGCATCTGCTTAATTTTGTCGTCAACACTCTCGACGAGGAACTT
>NZ_JAQFWV010000096.1:0-9639 GCF_056175805.1 Halohasta sp. A2
TGGTGATATGACAGCGAGTCGAAGTCGTCCAGCGGATCAGTACACGATAGGAAGTCCGTGATCGGCAGCATTTGCTGTCAATACGGTGTATAGTTGGGGCCTACTTAAACGTGCAGAGCCGAGTAAATATGCTACATAGGATAGCAGTATGGCCAAAGACGAGCTCCGCGAGCGAATCTGGGACCGGCTCGAAGCCGAGGGGTTCGCCCGGTTTCCGTTTCCACCCCACGGCCGCATTCCGAACTTCGAGAACTACCGTGAGGCAGCCACACGGCTGGCCCAAACTGAGGCGTGGACGCAGGCAGAGACGCTCAAATGCAATCCGGACGCGCCGCAGCTCCCCGTCCGTCGACAGGCCCTCCGCGACGGCAAGACGGTGTATATGGCCGTCCCGCGACTCCGCGAGGCGAAACCGTTTTTACGGCTCGATCCGGTCGAAATCGACGACATCGATGCTGCGACGACCGTTTCAGGCTGTTCGAAACACGGGGTTCCCGTCGACCCGGAGTCGATGCCACACATCGACCTGATAATCGCTGGGAGCGTTGCGGTCGACGAGTCCGGCAATCGGGTCGGCAAGGGAGAAGGGTACAGCGACCTCGAATTCGCCGTGCTTCGGGGCTTCGACCGCGTCGACGAGTCGACGACGGTTGCCACGACGGTCCACGACTGCCAGGTCGTCGAAGAAGATGCGATCGAGCCCGACCGCCACGACGTTCCGCTCGACCTGATCGTAACGCCGACACGCGAAATCGAGACCGAGTCGACCGGGCGTCGGCCAGCGGGACTCTACTGGGAGGATCTCGACAGTCAAAAAGTTGACGTGATTCCGGTGTTGGGTCGACTACAGCCGTAAGGCGAAACGGCTGTTTCGGCCGACAGTTGTGGCGGCTGTGGGTTCGGCTTAGTCGTCGTCATCGGTGCGCGACGAGTCGGAGAGCCCCGACTGCTGTTGGCTCTCGATCGGGGCGGCTTCACGGGCAGATCCCATCCAGCGATCGATGTTCTCGTCGACGTAGTCGCGCCCACCGAGTCCGACGGCGAGGCCGCCACCGATGGCGATCGCCGCGGCGATTCCCCACGCCAGCGCGCGAGCAAACACGTAGAGAATCTGGACATCGATGCCCATCGTATCGAGCCCGATGGCGATGGCCATGAAGTAGAGGAACAGTTTGGTTCCGGTTGCGAACACGTTAGCATAGGCGCTGTGGGTTGCGGCCTGCGTCTGTTTGATGGCGTCGCCGAGGAAGTCAGCGACGACGAACCCGAAGACGATCACCAGCAGTCCCGCGATGAACGCCGGCAGATACGAGACGGCGGTCGCGACCCACTGCGAGAGTGTCTGGATGGCCAGCGCGTTGGCCGCCGCCAGCACGGCAATCGCGTAGACGAACCACGCCGCGAGCGTCCCGAACGCGTTCGAGACGGACCGTTCGGTTCCGCCCAGCATCTCGCCGATCGGGGTACTGAGTACCGCTTTGTCGAGTTCTACCGTATCAGCCAGTCGACCGACGACCTTGGCGACCGCTCGGCCGACGATCCAACCAACCACCAGAATAATAATCGCGCCGATCAGCCGGGGGATGAACGCGAGCGTCGACGCAACCACGTCCTGAAGCCACGATGGAACGGTCACCTGTGCGACCGAACCACCGAAATCTGCCAGTAGCACGGCATCGGTCATTAGTAGTCACCCCTTGGCACGGGCGTAGGGGTCGATTGTTCCTCACGAGTCCGGCCGGAGAGTTGGGTATCTAACGTTGACATGTGAAACCTCCGCAGGTGGCCTTGTCGACGAACACGTTTTGTTAGCCCGTGATTTGAGGTCACCGTCGAGACGACAGTCAACGAATGAAACCACTGAATCCTCACGGTTTCGGGGATGTCACGCGAATCAGAACCATAACTCAGACGGAGTACACCTGATTTTGGCTGTGAGAATCTCGTTATTTATTGATTGATGGCACGGTTGTCTCATTGCACTGGATATCTACAGACGGCCCTCCCACCGACGGGGGCGGAAGTAAGCACACGTTGGCTGTTGAATCAGCCACACAGACACCAAAGCGAGAGACTCCACAGAACCCGACAGCGACGTTCATCATGACTATTCGCTGGTCGACCGTCGACTGACTACCGTCTGCCGACGACTGACCAACGAATCGACGCTCACGCGAGCGTGAAATCGACGACACTGGCGGCGGGAGTCACTCCCCGCGTGACGGGAGTTCGGGTTCGAAACCGACCGCTTCGATAGCGAGACCGAGCACCCCGTCGATACCCTGCTCGTTGGTGACGCTCATATAGGCATCCGCCTCGACGTCGGTCGACCGATCGCTCTTGTTGCAGATCGTCAACACGGGAACGTCACGCTCGCCGAACCGCCGTTCGACCGAGTCCCGAAGCTCCAACTGGACATCGAGCGGGTAGCCACAGTCACCCGAGGCGTCGACGAAGAACAGCACCGTGTCTGCCAGATGCTCGATCGCGCCGACGGCCTGGCGCTCGATATCGTTGCGGTCGGCTTCGGGTCGGTCGAGCAACCCCGGCGTGTCGATCAGCTGATACCGAATGTGGTCTCGCTCGACGTGGCCGATCTGGACCGCTTTGGTCGTAAAGGGGTATTCGGCGATCTCGTTGGAGGCGCGGGTGACGTAGTTGACGAACGACGACTTGCCGACGTTGGGGTAGCCCGCAATGACGATCGCGGGTTCGTCGGGCCGGATGTCGGGGAGGTTCTTGAGTGCATCACGGGCCTCGCCGACCGCCAGCAGATCGTCGGCGATCTCGTCCATGATGTCCGCAATACGCGCAAACGCCTGCTTGCGGTGTTTGCGTGCGAGTTCGGGGTCGGTTTTTCGGAGTTTTGGCTGGTACTCGCGGCCGAGTTCTTCGATCTGTCGACTCGCCCACATCACCTCCGAAAGTGACTGGCGGAGTTCGTCCACGTCGACGATGGCGTCGGCGAGTTCGTAGTAGAAGGGGTCGATGTAGTCGAAATCCGGCCACGCGGTGACGACGTTCTCCAAGTTGTCCGAGGTGATGTTGACCGCGATCGTGAGCATCGACTGTTGGGCCTCGAGGCCGGGCTTGGCCCGTCCAGCGCGGGCAGCCCGTGAAAAGGCCTTGTCGACGAGTTCCGCCGCACGCGGGGCGGTGGGAAGCGTCTCGAAAATCATTTCCCGATGATACAGCGCGAGGACCTAAAAGCACGTTCGTTTGGCGGGCCGACCGCTCAGAGCGAAAAGCGGTTGAGAGGAGTAAGCCCCCTTCTGTTTCGACCCGACATTCGGCTAAGCGTCCGTCGTCGTGTTCGGACTACCTCGACGGCCGCCCGTCGACCCAGTGTCGACGAGTCGACCGTCTGACGCGGACTTGCACCGGTGAGGATTCACCGTTCCATCCGTTCCTGCCCGTTAGCAATGACTCGGTCATCGCAGCCCTCGGTGGGTTAGCTCCCTTCCCTTACGGGTCGGTTCGCGCGCTTGCAGCAGTGCCGCAAACGCCGTCGACCGCCATCGGCGGCCGAGCGCACCTCATTGGTCGGGGCAGGTGGTCTCGTTTCTGTTTCAGCGCCAGCCGTCTCCGACTCCGGGCTTGTGCCCGGTCACCTGTCCGAACGGTGGGGGGACTTTCCTCATGGGGGATGCGCTGACATCCATACCACGGGGATCGGGCTCTCTCTACCGAAGTAAGCTACGGCTACGGCTCAAATAAGCCGTTCGGTCACCGGAAGCCGTCGCCTCCCACTGTGCTGAACAAATGGGAAGAATTCAAGTCAGTGCCGTTCATTAATACTGTTATGTCCGAGGCACAGACCGTTCAGCTGAGTTATGATGACGGTGCGCGTGCGGTCGAACTCGCACGAGAAGCGGTAGAATCGTATGTTCTTCATGGCCAACGGGAACACCCCGGCAGTATGCGGGACGCTTTTTATGCGAGAACCGG
Source organism: Halohasta sp. A2 (assembly GCF_056175805.1). NCBI lineage: Archaea > Methanobacteriati > Methanobacteriota > Halobacteria > Halobacteriales > Haloferacaceae > Halohasta > Halohasta sp. A2. The sequence goes on from NZ_JAQFWV010000096.1 coordinate 3,949, forward strand.
CGCATTCGTTCGGATCCAGTCGACCCGTGGTCGCGGTCGGCTTCGAGGCTGTGCGGGCGCGTATCACGGCTCGGATCAGCTCGGTCACGCGATCGTCGACGCGGCGATTCAGGCGGCGTCGGCCGACTCAGCCGGCTCGGAGATCGGCTCGAAGGAACTCTCAGATCTCTCGATTTCGGTATGCATCGTTAGTAACACCCTACTCACGAACGATCCCCTAGAGGACCTAGAACTCGGCACCCACGGCGTGGCGATCGACATCGGAAACAAACACGCTTGGCTGTACCCGACGCTCCCGGTCGAGCAGAACTGGAGCAAAGAAAAGTACCTCTCGCTCGTCTGTCGGAAGGCTGGCGTCTCGCCGCTGGCGTGGCAGGACGACGACACCATGATCACACTGTTCGAAGGCCAGGTCTACCGCGAGCGAGACGACGGCGGCAGTGTCGAATCCCTTTAAAACTCTACGAGAGACGCGTCACGTTTGGCGCGTTCGATAGCCGAATCGAGCGAGTAGTCGAAGCTATCGACGATCGTTCCGTCTCGGATGAGCGGTTCGAGGAGCGGTTCGCTGTCGAGTGGTGAATCGGCTCCGCGTAGGCCGATGTGGTGGCTGCCGTCGGCAGTTCTGTAGACGGATTTTATCCCAGAGAGCTTTCCTCGCTTGGAGATGGGTTCGCCGTCGACCGCAACGATATCGAGCGCGAAATCGATGGGGTCGGCGTTCGAAATGTACCCCCCAACGCCGAAACCGTCGGCGACATCGCGGAGTTCTCGAAGCTCAGTGGGACCGAGCCCGCCGCTGACGAAAATGTCGACCTCGTCGTGGCCACGGGCGTCGAGTTCCCACCGTAGCTCGCGGATGATGTGGCGGAAATCACCACGGCGCGAACCGGTCGTGTCGATGCGGACGCCATCGAGTCGGTCGCCGAGGGCCGCAGCCGCGCGCAGCACCTCGTCTTTCTCGTCGCTGAACGTATCACAGAGCGCGATCCGTGGAACCGACTCGTCGACCGTCTCGTCGAACGCCCGCCAGGCGGCCTCCTGATTACCGGCACCGAAACAGAGCATGAGCGCATGGGGCATTGTTCCGGTCGCCTCGCGACCGATCACCTCGCCAGCAGCAACGTGCGAAAAGCCGTCGAGTCCGGCCAGTAGCGCGCTGCGTTCGACGACCGCCGCGATCGATGGATGGACGTGCCGAGCGCCGAACGAAAGCACTGAGTTGTCGGGTGCGGCGCGTCTGGCTTCGAGCGCGGCGGTCGCGATCCCGGATGCGTGCGAAAGCAGTCCCAACAGCGAGGTTTCGAGCCGGGCGAACTCGAGATACGGACCCTCGATCCGCATAACCGGCCCACCGTCGAACAGTCGACCCGGCGGAACCGCATGGACGTCGAGCGAGCGGTCGGCCAGGAGTGCGGCGGCATCTTTGATACCAGCAAGCAGTTCGAACTCGCCGTCGGGGAACTGGTCGGCGGTCACCTCAGCGACGACGGCCGGGTTTCGGTTGGCCGCCCGGAGCGTCGACTCCGTGCGATCGAAGTAGGCGTCGGTCGCCCGGCCCGACCGGATATCGGCTGGCGAGACGATGTCGAACGAGTACTCAGTCATAGCCGATGGTTCGGGTGGCCGTCTCAAAAAGGAGGCGGGATGGACGCTGTCACCGAACGCGTCGACCGCTGGCTGCGAGCCCAACTACGAGTGCGACCAGCGCGGCCACTGCGGCTACCGGACCGAAGCCCGGGATATCGTCTCGAAGATCGGTCGGCTGTTCGTCGGTCGATGTCGGCTGCAGTTCCGGTCGGAGTTCGAACAGGCCGTCTTCGGTCGGTGCATGAACGATCGTGACCCGCGTCTCGTCGACTTCGACGGCGTAGGCTCCGCTGAACTCGCCGTCGTCGATCCGATAGGTGTCGGAATCGGTTTCGGTCGCGTTCTGTGCATCGAGAATCGCACCGTAGGCCCGCTGGAACTCGGCGGCGTCGGCGGGTCGGTCCCACTCGATCGTCCACACGTAGCCGTCCTCGTCGCCCTTTTGATACGGGTAGAGCTTGTCGGTGGCCCACCCCTCAGAGGGCTCCGAGCGGTAGTCGTACTGGTCGTACTCGCCGGTGGCGTCGCCGAACCGGTCGGCGTTGATCGTCTCGGCGTCGTACTCGGTTGCCTGATACCAGAGCATGATATAGATCGAGGCCTCGCCGGTTACCTCCGCGCCGTCGTCGCCCTGGTCGGTCGAACGCTCCCACCCGTCTGTTGCCTCGTCGTCGACATCGAGCGGTTCCGGCTCGACGGCCTCCTGGTGGATGATTTCGCTCGTTGTTTCGGGTGGCTCTTCGATGCGTTCTTCGACGCCGGCCCAGCCTTCGGTTTCGACCACGTTGTGAACGTATGCCGGACCATCAGAGTACGGTTGGAGCAATAAAAACAGGATGCCATCGTTACCAGCAGGCCCATCGCTGTTTGGGTTGCGAGCGGTCGACGGTTCGTCGAAACACGCCCACTCGTCGGTTTCGCACCGTTCGAGGTACTGATCTTCGAGATAGCCGGCCTCGCCCTCGACGACGCCGTCGATCGCCAGTTCGGAGTCCTGGGTGCCACCGTGATCGCTGAGTTCGGTGAGATCGTGGGACTGGTCCTGCAGGGCGTGGCTCAGTTCGTGGACGAGCGTCCGCTCGTTGACCGTCGGTGAGTCGGGGTCTTCGGTCACGATGACGATTCGATCCTGGCTCGGCGAGTAGTAGCCGTTGACGGCCCCGCCGAGGGTAGCATCGATCGCCTCCGACGAGTCGCGGTCGTCGCCGACGATGAACAGCGCCTCCCAGACCTGGTCGTTCCACCGATTGAACTCGTCGTCGCCGTCGGTGTTCAGCGCGTTGTCCTCGCGAGCCTCGTCGCGGCTCAGGACCTCGACCGACACGTCCTCGTCGAACGCCTCGCCGCGGAGCACTTCGACCCGAGCCATCGACCGGTCGACCAGCGCGTCGAGTTCCGAGTCGGTGAGGTTCGTCGGCTCGTCGAAGCCGAGTTCGTCGTCGTGACAGACCCCGTCGACACAGCCGAGCGACTCGTCGTCGGTCCCTGCTTGTGTCGCCGTCTCGGTTGTCTGGAGTACGTCGACTGCCGAGGATTGCGAGGCGAGAGTCGAGTCGGCCGATGGTGTCGCGGTGGGTGCGGCCGTGGCGACCGTACCAACACCGCCAATAAGCAACAGCAGCACGAGGATGAAAGCGAGAGGTCGGTTCATGATAGCATGGTTGCAGCGTGGCGTCAAGGAAGTCGAGACGATTGCAGGCGTCGACTGTCGGTCTGCGTCGCTGGCGGCGATAGGGAATCGATCGGTTTACCAGTTGTTGTTTTTGGGGTACTGGTGATTCGGTGAGGGGTTTAGTTCGATGACAATGGGCGTCGTCTCGTGGAGTGAGTTGCGGTGGTTTCTTCGAAGACCGAGAAAGCCTCCGACGAGACGGCAGCCCTTTTCAGCCCCACCCAGAGCCGGTGGATCCCCCAGTTAGGGGGACTTTCTGGGCCTTCATCTCGGAATTGGGCACTATATTCTGTGTGTTACCCTATCACTCATCGTCGACCCACTCGCGGGCGGCCGTCTGGAGGTCGACATCGCGCTCGGAGTCGACCGTAAGTTCCGGTACGGTCGTTGGCTTGCCGTCATCGCCCAGCGCGACGAACACGAAAACGCTCTCGGTGGTGAGCGTCCGATCACCGGAGCGGGGCTGTTCGCGGAAGGCCCGAAGACGCACTTTAATGCTCGTCTCCCCGTGGTCGAAGACATAGGCTTGGATGAACGCGGTGTCGCCCTGCGGGATCGGCCGCCGGAAATCCATCTGGTCGATGCTGGCGGTGACACAGGTCTCGCCCGCGAATCGCATGGCGGCCATCGCGCCGACCTCGTCCATCCATTTCATGACGATTCCCCCGTGGGCAGTCTCGTAGTTATTCGTGTGATTGGGCTGGACGCGGTGGCGGTTCTCGATAAAGGTCTCCTCGACGGTGGGCATGGCGGTAGTAGGCACAGGCTACTTAAAAAGGGCCGTCGACCCGATGGAAACCGTCTTTGGGGTGTTGGGCGTTGGGTCGACCGGCCGATGACGAACGCACCGTGCTGAGACGGGGTGGCACCTGTCGATGATGATCCCTATGAGTGCTGAGGCCAGCTTTCTCTCTACACAATAGAAGTGGCAACGAAAGGCAAAACAATCCTTCGCAAACAATGCACAGCTGTCGACCAACACCCACTGCGGCACAGATAATCGAGAACGGTACGTTATTCAATAGCGAACGATGAACTCCCGGATGAATGTCGACAGTCGCTGTCCTTGCAGTCGCCTTTCTTGCAAGCGTCTCGCTGGCGTGGGCACTGGGAGCCAGTAGTACGTCACCGCCGTTGGCCCCGGCGGTCGGTGCCGATGCACTCACGGTGCTGCGGGCGGCGCTGCTGGTCGGTATACTCGCGGCCGCGGGGGCGATCCTACAGGGCGGCAGCGTCTCGGATACTGTCGGCAACGATCTCGTCAGCGGCGCGTCGCTGACGCCGCTGGCGGTCGCCGTCGGCCTGCTGATCGCCGCGGGGTTCATCGCCGTTGGCGTCGCCACCAGCTACCCAATCCCCGCGGCCTTCGCCACGACCGGGGCGGTCGTCGGCGTCGGCCTCGCACTCGGTGGTGACCCAGCATTCGGGACCTACCGCGAGTTGGCCCTGTTTTGGGTGCTCGTCCCGCCGACCGGCGCGTCGATCGCCTACCTGACGGCTTCGACCCTCCGGCGCGATGACGTTCCCGACAGGCTCGGGATTCCCGTGCTGGGCGGGCTCGTCGGCGTCGTCGTCGCCAACGTCACCCTAGAGGTCCTGCCCACGGCCGCGGGGAGTCGACCGACGATCGCGCGGCTCGGCTCGCGCTGGCTGAGCCCCACCCCAACGGTCGTCGGTGGCTACGATCTCGCGATGGTCGCTACGAGCCTCTGCTGTGGCCTCGTCGTCTTTCTCGTCTTGCGCTGGCAGACGAGCCGCTCGGTCGACGTCGCCGTCCGACGGTTTCTAATCGCGCTTGGTGGGCTGGTCACCTTCTCCAGCGGCGGCAGTCAGGTCGGCCTCGCCATCGGGCCGCTGGGCACGCTCGCTGGCGAATCGGCGCTGTTGACCACCCGCAACGTTACGCTAGTCGGGGCCGCTGGGCTACTGATCGGGGGGTGGACCGGCGCGCCAAACATTATCCAGGCGGTCGCCAACGAGTACTCCAGCCTCGGGACGCGCCGATCGATCGCTGCACTTGTTCCAGCCTTCGTCATCACCCAGACCGGGATTCTGCTCGGGTTTCCCATCTCGCTCAACAACATCATCATCTCGAGCGTCATCGGCAGCGGCCTCGTCGTCGGCAGCGAGGGAGTCTCGGTGCGAAAGATCACGGTTACGGCCGTTGCCTGGCTCTCGGCACTCGTCGGCTCGTGCCTGCTCGGATTTGTGGGCTTTCGGCTCGCGTCGACGATCGTCTGACCATCGGAAGGATCCTCGATCGGTCGACACGTTGCCAGCCAGGTCGAACCCGAGTAGCGGAGGAGTGGTCAGCGTAACTTTTGAATATCGGTGAGGAACTTTTTGATCCAACCATTCGCAAATCCAAGACGTTGAGAGAGATCTAAGAATGTGTCAGTGACAAACTGTTTGAAATGCTCTTGATTCTC
>NZ_JAQFWV010000097.1:0-9481 GCF_056175805.1 Halohasta sp. A2
AGCGTCTCAACCGCCACGAGATTAAAGAACTCGTCTATCCAAGGCTCATCTTGCAGGGTTTGAGTGCTGCTGGACACGGCTTCTCAACCCTGCTCTTTCGTATGCGACGTATTCTATGACACCCTCATAATATGTTAACGCATGCTTCTTTTGATGCTTCGGGTCCACCTGCCGAGTGGTTAAGATTGATCGCAACGGTGTACCGAGTTCTTACAGCAGGTGGTTCGGCATATCAAAGCAACACGTAAGAGGTCACGTCCTTAGAAATAAGTCGACTAATGGGATCGTCTGAGGAGTTCGGGAGTTTATTTTCGGCACGCATCAAGGAGACCAGAGATTCGTATATCATCGAAGTCCCACGCAGTGAAATTGACCGTGAGTCGGTTGAGCAAGACGAAGTATATCGAGTCGCACTACTGTCGACCGGAAAACCGTCTGCAGAGGCTGAGTCATCATCTCGATCTCGGAGCCGTAATTCTTCTACTCACGGAGAAGAGCAGCAAGACCCACCGGTGACCAACGGCGAAGAGCGCATTGTCGAGATCACGGAGATGGGTGACCAGGGTGACGGCCTCACACGCGTTGAGCGTGGATTCGTCGTAATCGTCCCAGAGACGGAGGTGGGCGAGCGTGTTCGAATACGCATAGAGACCGTTCATGAGACCGTTGCATTCGGGGAAGTCGTCAAACGTTTTCGATATTAGGGGTCTTCGATTAGATCTTTGAGAGTCGGACTGCTCAGGGTTCTACTGCGAGCGAGTAAAGTTGTTGTCGGGCATCGGCAAGTGAGATCTCAGCGTCGATGACCCCAACTGCATCGAGTTCTGTGAGCGCATATCGAACAGTTCGAGGTGAAAGTCGAGATTTGTCTGCAAGTGCTGATTGAGTGAGCGTTCCATTGTATTCGAGAACTTTGGCGACCAACTTTGCGCTCGGAGGAAGGTCGCTGACAACGTCCCACATTTCTTCAGTGGTCGTGACTGTCGCTTCGTCAGCAGTCGACATACTTGAAGATAATCATATGCCAATCATAATACCATTGGTTCAGTTTTCCATGACACTCTGTTTAAGCAGGCAGGCTCTTTGCTGAAATGTACCTCTCTGGTGTAGTACCTCAAAATTTAATCAATTCAGACGAACATTTTTACCATCTGATTGCTTATTATCAAATGCGCTTCGCCTTGGAGGGCACGAAGCGTTGGGGAAAAACCGATGGGGGACACGGAAGCCGGCTCTCCGTGCGTTCTCCATCCAGGTGTCTAATGTGAGGAGTGCTCTTGATCTGCTTCAGTGATATAGAGCCTATTTTCGACTTCGTAGAGATAGCCTCGATTGATCAGACGGTCGAAGGCGTACTCAAGATCGGTTTTAATCAGATCATATTCTGGGTGTGCATTGATAGCGAGGTCGGCGGCCTGATGTCGGTCAAGAGATTCTTGATCAGATTCGGTTTGGATATATGATTCGAGCCACGAGTAGATGTCTTTGATCCACTCAGGAAGGGGTGGCCGGTCAGTGTCCTGCATAGCGTACAAGAGCGTAGTCGCTTGAGTGGTTTGAGTGTTGTAGTCGGAACCGGAGATGAGTGTGAATAATTGCCGGAAACTAAGTAGTGGGAAGGGTCAGGTAGCACCAATGAGCGTGGTTGGCAAATTGCTCTCATGGATTGGCAGGCGGTCAAGAAGTAGCGGCCAGTATGTTTGTCAGCGGTGTGGAACCCATCATGAGATGCACTCTCAGAGCTGTCCAGAGTGTGGAAGCTTCTGTCTGGACCATGTCGACTGGAGTTCCGAACAGTGAGTCCAGAGTGAATCTCTTGAGAGGGAACTTCGTCCAGATAGACCCGACGGAAGGTTCCTTTACTCGAACGAGGTGCCAGATTTGAAGCTGGTGAGCTCTTCGATGCGCGCTTCGAGCTGTTCGATTTCGGTTTGGAGTTCTTTGGCTTCGGTGGTATCGGCCGCAGCGAGTTGATCTTTGAGCCCCTGGAGCCTGGATTCTTTACGCTCTTCGTCGACATCGGCTTTACGGACGTACTGGCTTTCGTTGATCTCATAGAGGTCGGACTCGGAGAGGTCAGTGACATCGAGTGCGTCGTCGACTTTGGAGGCGTCGACGGTGGTGACTCGTTGGCGGTCGATGCCTGCGTCTTCGAGTTTTGTAAGGACGACCTCATCGTCTTTGAGCGTACGATTTCGTCGAGTGGTGCGTTGAACCGAGCCGTACTGTCCGTGGACAGGCTGATCGTGATGAAGTCGTTCGAGGAGTACTGCTCGGACATCCTGTCGGAGATCGTTAGTGTTGCGCTGGACATCAGAACAGAGCGTATAGAGGTTGACCAGCTCGGAGGTTTCCATCGCTGAGAGGTCGGTGGGTGTGTAGCGTTCGAGGGCGTCGACGAGTAGAAGCGAATCGGAGTAAACGGGGAGGTCGGGCTCTTGACGGTCCTGTGTATCGTCTTCAATACCGAGGGTGGTATCTACGAGTGCGGAAGGGGTCGGGTCGTCGGTATTGCGTATCACCCTCTCACGTTGGTCGACCTCAAAGCGTGGGTGAACACTGAGAATTGTGCCATAGGGTTCGGCATCAGCCGGGAGTCGATCAAGATCAAATCCGTCTATGGTGTCGGTGACTCGTTGATAGAGGGTTTCAAATTGGTCACGTTTGAGGGGGATGGTACGGTCTTGGTCACGGTATTGGATGTGGAGTCGGTGTTCTTGAACATCGGATACTCGGAAGGACCGTTCAGAGAGAGGAGTGACAAACGTAGCATCCGAGGAGAGTTCGTCGAGTTGGTCGATGATGGTGTGCCACGTCACGGAAAACGGCATACGTAGATGTACGACTCTGTAGTCAAAATACTACTGTCGACCGGGATGCGCGTGACGAGAGCAAGTTCGATTTTTCGCTTCTGAATCCTATCGATTCGGCGATCATCCGAACGGCGTCTACGCAAATCAAAAAATTTTGCTTCTAACAATTCAACTGCCTCTAATACAATAATAAAGTGTCTAGGCGATTCTGAGACTTCGATAAACGGTTGTGAATTGTTCTAACCGTCGAATAAAGTGTGTAAATATGCCCCAACGCTCGTCGTATTATATACCTATCTGGTTACATAGTGAACTTAGACGGTGACCAACTAATGAGCACATTCAGGCCAAATTATGGACAGAAGACAAACGTTGTAGCTGACTCAGCGACAGCGTTGGTTCGGCATGGCAGCGTTGCGTTTCGTGCGACGATCAGGCGTGTTAGTTTCTGGTCGGCGATTCTGTTGCCGCTGGTGTATCTGCCACTGCTGGCCGGTGGCATGGGTCCCCAGACCGGATACATCATCATCGGTCTGCTCGGACTGAATCTGCTCGCATTGCTCGCTGGACACAACCACACTCGGAACTGACTATGAGTACCACACAGCAATCCATTCCCGCTGACAAGACGACTGACGGTAGCTCAAAAGAACAGCGCCTAATCAATTATCTTCGCGCCCGCGTCGACGAGGGTGAGATGTATTTCAAAAGTAAGTTTATTGCCGACGATGTCGACCTCTCATCGAAAGAGATCGGGGCGTTGATCGTCAAACTCCAAGATTCGGTTGAGGACCTATCAATCGAGCGGTGGTCCTACACAGGCGCGACCACCTGGCGTGTCGAGCGGACGAACTAACCGAGCATCACCGTCTATCCCTCCTGTCACCCACTCCTTCGAAGTGTAGTGAATTCAGGTAGCCTGTAGTGTCATACTTGTGGCGGCTCTGGGGGAGTGAATTCTGAGCTCGGTTCATCGTCTTTGTGGGTGAGGCTCTTGCATAACTCAGCGAAACACGTTCACTGCAAAGCAGTCAATAAGCCCGCTCAACGGTACTCTGGCGAGGTTTAGCGTCCGTACGAACCCGTAGGTTCGGACGGACTGTTCAAGTCCGGGCTTCGAGAGACCGCGGAACTTCTGCAGCCAGGGATTCACCAGTGACCAGAGGCATTCGACTTGGTTGACATGGACGCCCTCATCAGTGACAAACTCTTCGGAGTGTGGAACGACCTTCTCGTTGTCATAGACGAGTGGCGCGTATCCGCGCCACCCGTCGTGCCACAGTTCATCAATCTTCCCTGAGAGGATCTCTACCTCGTCGAGCGTCTGTCTCAGCTCGTCAGGTTTCGCACCACGTTCCGCACGTATCACGCGGAGCGTGTCTCGACACGCTCCAACAAGCGTCATTGTATCGCCTGGTGCGCCTTCCCACCGAGATCGACCGGGCTCACCATCGCCGCCGCGGGAAAGACCGTCCCGCGGCGGCGTCTGTCCTTTGAAACCAGAACACTTCTGGCCGGTTTCGTCGATCTGGGTTGGACTGTCACCATCTTCTTGCAGATGTGTCCAGACGAGGTGGAAGCCGCTCTCAAAGGCGGCTTCCACCTCTCGGATAGTTGTATGGACGGTATCGTAAACGGCCTCGAAGAGTTGAGCAACTTGGTTGATGCTGAGTAGCGTATCTGCGTAGAGTACGAAGGCGATGATAACCTCTCCAGGCGTGAGTGTTCGTCCTTCAAACGGCGTGTTACGAGTGTATGTGAACGTATAGCGGCAGTTAGAACACCAAAGCCGGGGACTGCTGTCCCCGGCGTTGACGGTGGTTTCACCGCAATCAGGACAAGGAGCTTCTTCCCAAGCGTGCTTGCAGCGCCGCTCGATCTCAGCATCGAGCGGCTCTGGCCGCAACACTATTGATGTGAGCTCAACAAGTTGCTGAAGCATCCCGCCGAATGCGGTTTGGTTGTTCACACACAGACGCATTCAGCGGGATGCCATGATACTCACGCTGTTTCACTGTCTTCGGTAAGAGCCAATCTAATACATGTCCGGAATTGAACAGCGACCATCGGTGCTTCGGTGTTCTGTTAGCACCGTTGACACACGATGACTCAATCAATTCGACGTGACCGCACAACACCCATGTCCGTAGATGAACTCCCGCTGGCACCAACGCTCACCGACGTCGAGAGCGTCGTTATCGCCGGTCCCCCGATGAGCGGGAAGTACGACCTCATGCACCGCCTCCTCGGCGAAGCCGGTCAGCAATCGATCGTCCTCTCAACCGGCCACGACGCAGAACGCGTCCGTACCGACTATGTCGACACCACCGACGAGGATCCCGACACCGTCGCTATCGTCGACTGCGTGACCCGCGAACAGGGCGGCGAGGCCACCGACACTGAGCGCACCAAGTACGCCTCCTCGCCGAAGAACCTCACTGAACTCGGCGTGAAGTTCACCGAACTCGCCGAAAACTGGGAGACCCACCCCGAGACGACGGTGGGCGTCCACTCGCTGTCCCAGTTGCTGATGTACTGGGATGCCGATCGGATCTACCAGTTCGTCCGCGTCCTGCTGGGCCGGACCCGCAATCGGGAGTGGCTCACCGTCGCAGTTATCAACTCCACGATGCACGACGAACGAACCCTCCATACCCTGCTGGATCCGTTCGATACGGTCGTCAACACCCGGACGACCGATGAGGGCTGGGAGATGCGAGTTCGGGACCGGAACGCCTCGCCGACGGCGTGGGAGCCGTTCTGAGTCGGGGCGAAAACGGCCGGACCGACCAACCGGAGATCGCGGCTCGCGTGAGGACCAAACTGTGCAGGCGCAGGTTGTTTGCAATCCAACGATCAATGATCTGTCGATCACATCGGCTTAGTGTTTGAGCCTGTAATTAGGAACCGAACGCTCACCATCTGTTGCTTACCTGGCGAACTCCAACCGATCAGTCGGGCAGCGCGTCAGCGACCTTCTCGATGGGGTGTGGTGGTTTGCCGTACTGCTTTTCGTAGTCCGCCAACTGCGAGCGACACGAGGTTCCGGGCGCGACGACTTCCTGGGCCGGCGATTCCTCGACGGCGTCAAACAACATTCGACCGATCGCCTGGCTCATCGAGTAGTGTTCAGCCTCGTAGCCAAACGATCCAGCCATTCCACAGCAGGTCGTATCCAAGACGTCGACCTCATAGCCCGTACGTCGGAGGACGCCAACGGCGTGATGGTCTCGACCCGCTGCGGTCTGGTGGCAGTGGCCGTGGTACGAGACCGCCTCGCCACCGTCGGCGTCCATCTGCTCGTCGAGCCGGAACGTGTCGATGTACTCCATGATGCCGTAGGTGTTGGCAGAGACTGCCTCGACATCCTCGCCAGCCAGCAGGTCGAGATAATCTTCCTGGTACATTACGGAATCAGAGGGCTCGACACTGACGATATCCCACCCATCGTCGATTCGCGAGGTGAGTGACTTAACATTGTCCTCCGCAATCGCCCGCGAGTGGTCGACCATCGCCTTCGAGTGAGCTGGCCTCCCACTGTCGGTCACCTCTTCGGAGACTTCGACGTAGACACCGGCGGCCTCCAGGGCCCGCACGGCGGCTTTGCCGACCGCAGGCTGGGTGTAATTGGTGTACGGATCAGCGAGCACCAGTGCCTTCCGGTCGGCCTCCACCTCAGTGACCCCGGAGGTCCGCGATTTGGCCCATTTCTGGAGCGTGTTGCGTTTGAACGTCGGCAGCTCGCGTTCGCGGGCGATGCCGAGAGTTTTCTCCATCACCAGGCCGCTGCCCGGAATCTTGGCGGCGACGTTCGATAGCGGTGCGAACGTGCTGCCGAGGCTATAGAGCGTCTCGACGTTGGCAAACAGTTTGTCGCGGAACGGAATCCCCTCGCGCTGGTGATATTCGTGTTTGACCTCGGTTTTGAGCTTGGCAAGGTCGACACCGCTCGGACAGTCGCGCTTGCAGCCCTTGCAGCCGATACAGAGATCCAGTACTTCGTGGATGAACTCGTCGTCGGTCACGTCGTCGGGCAAATCCCCACTCATCGACTGACGAAGCATGTTGGCCCGTCCTCTGGTTGAGGTAATCTTCTCGTTTTCGGTCGCCCGGTACGTTGGACACATAATCGAGCCCGTCGTATCCTGGTGGCCCTCACAGCCCGCACAGCCGTGACAAAGTTCAGTCATTCCTTGGAAGCCGTTCTCGTTGGGCCACTGGAGCGTTGGCTCGAAGCCGGCATCAAACTCGTAGTCCGAATCGTACCGCAGGTTCTCGGTTGGGTCGAAATCGCCGCTGACGTTGCCCGGATTCAACAGGCCCTGCGGATCGAAGGCGGCTTTGAGATCCTGGAACGCCCCCCAGATCTCCTCGCCGTACAGCTTCTTGTTCCAGGTTGTCCGTGCACGGCCGTCACCGTGTTCGCCCGAGACCGACCCGCCGTACTCGATGACGAGATCTGTGATAGCGTCCGAGATCTCAAACATCGTCTTGATGCCGTCCTCTGTTTTGAGATTGAGGAGTGGTCGAATGTGTAGCACGCCCGGCCCCGCGTGGGCGTAGTAGGACGCAAACGTGTCGTGCTCGTCGAAGAGCTCCTGGATGTCGGTAACGTACCCCGGAAGGTTTTCGGCCGGCACGGCAGTGTCCTCGACGAACGGCCAGTGTTTGTCGTCGCCCGTCCGCGAAAGGAGAATGGGAAGGCCGGACTTCCGCATTTTCCAGAATTTGGCCTGCCGGTCCGGGTCGTAGGCCTCCAGCGCGTCAGTCGCGTGGATCCCGGCATCGACAGTTACCGAACTGTCACTTGCGCCGATTGCGGGTTCGTAGCTCGGCAGGCGGTCAGCCAACAGATCTGCGACCTTCTGTTTGCCATCGTCGACAGACTCCGCATAGAATTCGACCAGCAGCGTCGAGTCAGTGCCCTCGGGCAGAATGTCGACGACCGGTGCGAACTCGGCGGTATCGCGGGCCAGATCCAGTAGGACGTCGTCCATCACCTCAACGGCGGCGGGATCGTGTTCCAGGATCGGCGCGACGTCCCGCATCGCCGAGATCACGTCGTCGTAGGTCAGCAATACGACCGAGGTTTCGTTGGGGATCGGTTCCAGCGAAACGGTCGCCTCGGTGACGATACCGAGTGTACCCTCGCTGCCCGCCATGAGTCGACCGACGTTGACCTCGCCGCGCTCCTCGGCGTCTTCGAGGAGTTTGTCGAAGTTGTACCCCGAGACGTTCCGCATCAGGTCGGGGTAGCGTGCCTCGATCTCCTCGCGTTGGTTCCGGAGGACGTCCGAGACGACCTCGTAGACCCGGTCTTCGATCCCCGGATCGTCGAGTTCCGCGGCCCGTTCGGCCCGCTCGTGGAGTTCGTCGACGGCCATCCAGTCGAACCGCGTGATCGTCCCGTCGGCCAGCACGACCTCGACGGATTCGAGATAGCCGTCAGCCTTCTCGTACTTCAGCGAGTGTGAACCCGTGCTGTTGTTGCCGATACAGCCGCCGAGGACGCTTTTGTCGCCCCATGCCGGATCGGGCGCGTACTTGAGGCCGTGATCGCTGAGTTGATTGTTGAGTCGGCCAAGAGTAATGCCCGGCTGGGCGGTCACCGTCTTCGCTTGGGGGTCGGCCTCGATGATGTTGTTGAATTGCTTTTTGAAGTCAAGCACGACCGCCTCGTTGACTGTCTGGCCTGCCAGGCTTGTCCCGCCACCACGTGGGAGGACGGGAATTTCGTTTTTGGCGCAGTACTCCATGACTGCCTGGACATCTTCGGTCGACTCAGGGACGACAACTCCGATCGGCAGTTGGTGGTACGCGCTGGCGTCGGTCGCAAACAGATTGCGCGTATAGCTGTCGAAGCGCACGTCGCCGTCGACAAGCCCTTCGAGATCGGCGACGAGTTTGGGATCTTCGACAGCATCGCTTCGATAATCGTAGTTTGCACGTGAATCGTCGGCAGGATCGACCGGTGACGTTTGGGTGGTCTTGCTCATAAGTTGATTTGGATTGTGTGTGCTGAGCTGGTGCAGTGAACCGGTTGTGGTACCATCTTAGCGATGTGGGTACATGAACCTTAATTAGGATTGGCTCTTACCGAAGACAGTGAAACAGCGTGAGTATCATGGCATCCCGCTGAATGCGTCTGTGTGTGAACAACCAAACCGCATTCGGCGGGATGCTTCAGCAACTTGTTGGTCGCGTCGCAAAGTCCTCTAGAGTTTGCCGCTGAGCGTCTCGACAGCATTTCGTACAAATGAAAATACTGCGTTAGAATGACGTGCACCAAATGTACGTGATTTAGAGAGCGTTAGAGATAGCAGCCCGAGTAGTCTACGCAACCACCACTCGAAACTCTGGACCGCTTTGCGACGCGACCAAAAACTTCGATGAAAAAAGCCGAGGGATCGGCCGTTGGCCTCTCACTCGGAGAACCGTGCTCACTGCGTTCGCGCGGATGGTGGTGCTGAACTACACCTCTATATCTTGCACGCCATCTGGTAGTAATGTCAGCCGAATTTTTTGTTTCACTGGATCACCCTCGAAGGGGTGACACCGGGCCGTGCAAGATAGAAGGCGTATCTACAGAACAGTCATGTCAGTTGTCCGGGCGTGAATCAGTCAATACTCGGCGGTCGGTCAGACTGTTTTAGTGGCGTCTAAGCAGC
>NZ_JAQFWV010000098.1:0-9331 GCF_056175805.1 Halohasta sp. A2
CGATCGCTAGGTAGCTGAACTCGATTTTCTTTTCGACAACACTACTGAATCGGTTTGTCAATTTGTGCAGCGGTGTCTTCGGCCGATATCAGGTGTCGGGTGGTGTGGAATTCTTAGACAGGCTCACTAGCTGTCGCAATAAAACGTCGCGCTCGATCCATAATCTTCGAGACATCAGATACAGCGTATGATGGACTCTCAGTAACTTTCATCCACCCTTCCTGTAACGCCTTATCGATAGCAATATCGCTCGATTCGTAACCGTCAATCGCCGCATTGCCCGTCAGTTCGGTATATACCTGTGGAGAGATTCGAAAGACAGCATCTCGGTGGCGTGCTTCCCGGGCTAAGGCCTGGAATCGCGTATTTTCTCGTCGACCACAGCTAATAAGCACTGAAGAGTCAAGGAAGATTATGACGCTCTCATCACCCATCTCTGATCACTCTTCAACGACGTGCCGGAGAGCGTCGAGAATAATTCCGGCCTCTAATGAAGATACATCTTGCTCACGAGCCATGATGTGGTGGGTGACAGACCCCTCGACATAGTCACGGGTGTATTCAAGCGCGACGGCAAGTCCATCCAACCCATGACGTTCGATGTAGGTGTCGATATCGTCATCTCTCTCTCGCCGGGCAACAGCCTCGATCAATTCTGGTGTGATCTGGCGCTCGGTATCTCCTTGTGTCAATTCAATATCCACATCACGAGCTACGTATTCTGCTGGTCGACCTTCGTTCGATTGCTCAATGAAGCCTGCAGCTTCGAGATCATTGATATAATCATACGCTGTCCGCTGCGGAATCTCAAGGGAGTTCACAATATCGTCAATCTCTGCGTCTGGATGGTACCGAATATAGGTGTAGATCCAGGCCTTCCGGGCGTTTGCAAGAATCTCAAACGCCTCTCCCCCAGTATCGAGTGGAGTATTCCAGTCTGCTTCTCGTGTAGCCATTAGGTGTGAATTGTACGCATTTCGCAATAAGTGTTGTTGATAAACGTTGAGACGAACTATTCACAACCCGTTCAACAGTTAATTGTAGACTCACACTAGAATTTTTGACGACAGATTAGACATAGCAACATACAGTTTATGATTAATTGAGCTATCCTAGCTATGTTGAAGACTCAACTGGTGGTTGATGCTGAAGAATAACGAAGTCAGGTTGGTATCACTGCTCATAGTCCTACATCCTCAAACGCACGATTGACAACATCTTCTGTTGGCGCATTCAGGTAGGGTTCGATGGCGGAAAACGAGGACCAGCCCCCGACTTGCATGACTACCCGGGGATTGACACCCTCATCAACAAGGAGGCGCTGGGCAAATCGACGTCGGAGATCGTGACTCGACACATCTGTAAAATCCTGATCACCAGTCTGCTCAGCTGCAGCTTCGGCAGTCCGTCGGACTACTGCTCGGATACCTCCTGGTGTGAGATCAACGAATGGATCATCGTCATCGAGACCTTCATCGCGTGCGAACTGGTAGAGATCCCGTTCAACATCGGTTGGGAGATACGCATCTCTGGGTTTTCCCTTCCCGGTGTCAGTGTCTTTCCCCCGCGGGATACGGAGACGGTAGTGATCTCCTCCATCGAGTCGACGCACATGTTCAGGACAGACCTGTGGAATTTCGAAAGCACGGAGACCAACGAATGCCCCGAGTTGGATGATGAGGTCATCACGTCTGGAGACTGCTGCTCGACGAAGTTGCTCTATCTCGTCATCAGTGAGCCAAACCTTGTACAGATCTCGTTGCTTTGCCTTGGTTCGTTCCTTGCGCATACGCTTTGTCATGAGAAACCAGCATATAATATTCGTGGTCTGATAGTACCCGATCCACTGAGACGGCCAATATCGACCGATTCACGAAATTACCCACCGACCGATTAACGGTTTTTGTACAAAGCGTCAATGAGTAGCTGGCTAACTCAGTGTTCCATATGGACGAAACAAGTTCTACAATGCGATTAGGCTGTTATGCAAGACTGCGAATGCGAATGTCGCACTGGATGTAGCTCAATTTGCGTGGTGATCGCTTAGTACAGAACAGAGAGTGCTCTTACAACGAGCCATTACGTAGACTCGTATCCTTCCGGCCACTGCTCACGAATTACCCGTAGCATCTCTTCTTCACGTTCCTCAATCTGTTCAACACCCCATGTCTCGTTTTCGAAAATCTCTTCCAACATCCGGATTTTCGAACCGTCGAACGTTGCTTTCTTTTCGAGGAAGGGATCGTTCCCCTGGATAGCATTATCTTCGCGCGTCATGAGTCCGAGATTCCCAAGCCGATGAGTATGTTTTTCGACCAGTGTCCGTGTCTCCTCATCGAGAGAATCAGAAGGTGTTTGCGGCCATACATGTTCCACTGAGAAGCTATCGCCGTCGTTGACCACTTCATCAGCGTGGAACTGAATGTTCTCTTCGTTACTCTCCAAGTGGCTCTCAAAAGTATACAGGAGAAGCCGCAGTTCGTTTAGCCGGTTCGAACCCTGATAGTACTTATAAACGTTAGAATCTCCAAGAGTCGATTCAAGCTTTGAGTCGCTACAATAGTCGTGAGTGTACCGCTCAATACGACGGATTACACCGTCGATGTCTAACTGAGATACGCTGTCTGGATCTTCGTCCTTTGCGTTATAGTAGAGCCGTCTAGCTAAAGGGTAGGCTCGCGTTCGACCCGTATCGGCACTCTTCTGCTCAATGATGTAGGTTCGGACGATGAACGTCTCGATATTCTCAAGAGGTCTACAAAACTCATCCTCGCTTATCATCTCACGCTTGTACTGGTCGTAGGCTACCATTAGAAGCGGGTAGAAATTACCCAGACGACCCGCAAGGAACAGATTTGAGAGGTGGTGATCAACCCTTTCGTTGGCAATCCTCTCCTTGTGGTTATACAGTTCATCGAGTTGCCTGAACATCCGCTCCAACTCGTGCACGTAGTCGATGATCTCCGCGACATCAGCAACAGAGCGGAAATGATCCTTCGTATGTTCGAGATGGTTCTGATAGTTACGATCATTCCAGCCGACACCCCATTCCTTATCCCACATTATGAAGTGGTATCTCTGGATACGATCTTCGCTCGGACCAGATGACATATTCTCTATGGAATCGTAGATCTCGTTGAACGATTCCTGAATCGACTCAATATCGGTACTTCCCAACCGGTCTGAGAGCTGTAGCTGAAACGTAGCTCTCATCAAGAAGATGTCTGGTTGAGTGAATGTGTTCAGAATTCCTCAGCCAGACGGGCATCTTTCAGCCACAGACGTGAAAGAACTAGCGAAAGATCTCGTTGAGCAGCTCCCGCTGCCGGGAATCGAGGGCTCGTCCCTCGATTCCGGCGAGATCTGGCCTGCTGTCACCCTCGCAGCAGTCAACCAGACGTCCATCTGGGAAACCTGCAAAAACAACGACAACGCTCCCTGTGACGATACAGTCATGGACTGGCTCCATACACTCAATCGAGAGTGGCTAGAACGGATTGCTAACGACCTTCTCAAGGAGATGGCAATGACGATCCTCGACCCTGACCGGTCGAGGATCGTCTCCATTGATTTTGTCGATAACCCTTACCATGGAACGTACAGCGACGTGAGCGGCGAACTCTGTCGAATGGCAGCCAAAGACGGTACAACAACGTGTCACCGTTACTGTACAGCTTACCTCGTCTCAAACGGGAAGCCAGTAACGCTGGCAACAACGTACGTGCGAAGCGATGAGAAAGAGGCCGATGCGGTCGAGCGTATCCTCGACCGCATCGAGGCCTATCCCTTCGAAATAGAGCTTCTATTGGCTGATCGCGGCTTCTACAATGAACGTATCTTGCGGCGGTCACGTGACATTGCTGCGACTGTCGTTCCCGTCCAAAAGAAGGGTAAACGCATGAAGAAGAAGCTAGACACGCACTGCTCGTACATGACGACCTATCGGATGTACAAAGACTGCAAGCGGGAACTGAAATTCCCGCTTGCAGTCGCTGTCTCCTACCAGGCCGGAGATCGTGGCAAAAGCGGAGAGATCGTTCGAGGCTATGTGGCGTGCGATCTGGCTGATCGCACGCCGAAGCAGGTCGAGCGGCTCTACCGGAAACGCTCGGCGATTGAGACCAGTTATCGTGTCTTCCGCCAAGCACGGGTGGTAACGACAACTCAGGATCCAATCGTCCGCTTTGCGTTCGTACTAGTTGGATTCTTGCTGGAGAACCTCTGGCTCGTGCTTCGATGGGCGGTCGTCGCCCGCCCACGGCGGGGCGGGCGCGACCTGCCCGAAGAGTTCACGTTCAAAACCTTCTCTGACTGGATCAGACACGCTTTAGAGGAGGAACTAGAGCGGAGTTGGGAGATCGAAATGAACGGTGTCGGTGTGCCAGAAGCGTACGCACCGGCCGCGGGCTGACTCAGCCCGCGGCCTCAAGTAAGCGTCTCTGAGCTACAGCACCCGTCTCTGACGGCTATATGAGCTTCCCTCGCTTGATTCTATTTGTCTGTGAACGCTACCTCATTCTTCACACAGCTACCGCTCACCATTTGATCAGATGAAGTGTGACTCAACACAACTCACGAAGCTGTGTTCGGGAAGTACCGAATATAGGCGTCAGCTTGATCCCCGTCTTCAAGGAGCGAAACCCGGTGCATCAGGTAGCTCTTCGTGATCTCTAAGTCGGTGAGATCCTTCCCACGGTCGTTGACTGTCTGGAAAATGCGTGCCGCCTCGCTTCGTGAGTTCACTGTATATTCCAAGAGTGGAAGCGACTGGATCTTCTGATACAGGTTGGTATAGAACTCAGTCGGATCGTTATGTGGAGCACTCGTTGGCACACCATCTGAGAGTTTTTCTCTAAGTACCTCTTTCGTCTGGAGTAGCCGTGATTGCGACGGGCTATCGGTTTTGACATCTGAGAGTGTATCATCCTTTTGGCCCTCGCGGTCGTCATCGAGCATATTCTCCAAGATCGTCCGCTTGAAGAACGTCTCGTCATCACCTGCTAAAGTAAGCTTCTGAGCCCCATATCGAGCGATATACTCTCCTCGAATTTTACGCGCCACAGTTTCTTTTCCAAGCTCGTTGAGTCGCTCCTGAAGCTCGAAGAGTAGGATTGTTAACGTCGTGAGCCTCTGTTGCCCGTCAATGATACTGTGGGTGATTCCCTCGTCGTCCTCACTCTCCATGAGGAGAAAAGTGCCGATGTAGTGATCGCGGTCCATCTCGACAGCTTCAACCAAGTCGTCCCAAAGGTCCTCGACGTGCTCTTCTTCCCACGAATAGTTCCGTTGGTAGAGCGGTACCTGAAATTGCTTATCTCCAGTCACAAACCCGCTGAAAGTCTCTGAATCTGAACTGGCCATAACCCGGAATAGAAACGGGTATGACATAAAAACAGTTGTGTAAGCTGACTTCAGACGATGATCGGGGCTATCACCCTGCTTGCCATATCACTCTATCTAGAAAGAATTCATGAAACAGTGGGGGGCCTCGGATCTAATCGGAATTGCTGAAACGGTGGGGTGTCGAGAAGGCATATAGAGGTTCAAAAGCTGTTCACCTACCTAGGCGTTCGGTCGATCAGCACTGATTCTCTCGAAATCGATATCTGCGAATCGAGCTGTATCCTTGAGAACTTCGACTGCAATCTCGGTATCGACTTGGAGTTGGTACTCCCATGCTGGCCCACCAATCGAACCTGCAGTCACCTTTTCTCCATCCGCAATTCCCTGCATATCGAGTTCACGGAGATGATCTTTAAATCGCCGCTGACCGAGTTTGTCGGCATCAATTCGTGAGGCAACACTCTTGTACACGCCATAGATTGGTTTTGCTCGGACAGGAGCATCCCCAGAGAGTTCTAAAGCAGTGAGGGCGGCAAGGGCGAGATGGGCTTGTGTCGTCATTTCTCGCATTGCCTCAACGACGGCTTCCCGTTCTACGAGTGCTTGGGCTTCGCGAGCGTGTTCCGCACTAACCCAGTCATCACCGTGTTTGTCCGCCAGTTCACCGGCCTTACGAAGATATTTGATCGCTTGTCGAGCATCTCCGGTATCCTGTGCCGAGAGCGCAGCGATAAGTGGAATTACGTCGTCGGTCAGCACGCCACTTTGAAATAGATACTCTTGTTCAGATTGGTCGATTTTGACCACCGTTCCATTCTGATCTCCACCGGTGTCGACATCATAGATTGGGATGAGTTCGGTATCACGAAACGCCTTCGCTGCACGGCGACGAAGGATTTGTTGGAGTTGTGTCGCATCATATGGTGAAAAGAGAACAGAATCATCGTAGAGTGAACTCTTCACTTTCGGACTAAGATTATCCCGCCACTGCAGATCGTTACTGATACCGATTATGCTGGGGTAGACGTGATCTTTAACGTAGTCCTGAGCTCGGGCTCGTGGGAGACTATAGAGAATCCGATCATCGTCACCGAGCGTATCAATTTCGTCAAGAACAATAATAATCGTGCCACCGATATCATTCATTGCTTCGAACATCATATCCATCACGACATCAGTCGCATAGCCTGTTGGACGACTGTTTCCAGTGAGTTCTTGGTAGATACGGGAGGCAGTTTTATATGATGTAGAGAGGTCGTGAGACTCACAAGAGACATATGCTGTCGTAAGATCTAGGTGGTCAGATTCTTCTTCGGCGTGTGCCTGGAGTTCGGAGAGCTTTGTTTTCGCAGCAGCAGTTTTCCCTTGGCCAGCTTTCCCATGGAGAAAAACGTTATTGGCACCGACTCCTCGGGCTGCAGGAGCCAGTGACATATGGAGATCTTCCATTTCGGTGTTTCGTTCTGGGAGATCGTCAGGTCGATATTCTTCACGAAGAACTTCTTCTTGTTGGAAGATAGGCGAAGTATCTGAAAACTCAGTCATATGCGGAACCTATAATCGATACATAATAAAACCCCGGTTTCAGGAATGTCTCGAATGTCTCCAATAGCAAGTTCCATAAGAGATAGATGATAATAGACGAATCGCACCCACACCACTGTTTCAGCAATTCTCGTGTGAAAAGGGGGTGACGGTTTGATATAGACTGAACTCACTGTATGAGACGAATGCACGTTGTTCAGGTAGAATAACATCCGTTTCAGCCGGAGCATTTATTTGTCGCGTTTCGAGTTGATAAAGCCACCGAGAAAACAACTTGATCCAGAAGAGGTTGAGTGCGCTAACTGAGCGAGAATATCTTGATCAGACAAGGTTGTAACCGATCCGGAGCAGTGAATGAGGCGGTTTCCAGTGTCAGTACAGCGTGTTTCGACTTCTCTAGCCAAAGCCGTCGCTGTCGGCGACGGCTGACCCAGTTGGGTGAGACGAACTCAGCCGAACGTATCCAGCGATTTGTTCCAGTGCGTCCGGACTTTCTGAATGAGTCGCGGCACGCCACCCTTCACCGGGTGGCGTTGCCGCAGCCAGTAGATCAGAACCAGCCCAATCAACGCAGCGAACAACTCGAACAAGACGCCGTTTAGCGATTTTGAGTGGAAGTTCTCGATGTTCAGATACTGTTTCAGCTCCCGAAACAGAATCTCAATCACTGTCCGGAGCGTGTAGATGCTGATCACGTCAATAGGATCGTACGCTGACGACGCCAGCGTCGTCAGGTACTCGATCTCTTCTCCATCTGGTGTTTCCAAGACGATCCGACGAAACTCTTCACCAGTCTCGGCGAGTTCGATTCGGTCATCACGGATCTGCCTTGTTTCACTCTCGCTGGTGACTTCGACGTTCTGGACGCGCTCCAGAACGTCGAGCCGAGCATCTGACTGCAGCAGTGTGACGAAGTCATCGTCGCTGTGTTTAATTTCACAAAACCGGAGATAACGCGTGTATCCACGGTCAAAGACCCAGATAATCGAGTCGAGGTCTGCGAAGACCTCGACATCGTCCTTGAGGTGATCGAACTGCGGACTTTCGTGAGTATCGCCTCCTGTGACTGTTGCACCGAGCGGGTGCTTGTGTTCACCATCCACGCGTGCAGCACAGTGAAGCTCAAGTCCGCCATCATCTGTGTCAATTTTGTAGGTCTGCTCGTCGTCTCCGACGAACTCGTCTGAGACGACGACTGAGCGTGTAAGTTCGAGGTTTGTTGCATCGACAGCAACAACGCCGCGGGTAAGCCACTCAAGCCGTTTTCGTTGGACGGCTCGTTGATGATACAGCTGTGGCGTGTGGAGTAACGCGAAGAGGAAGCGAACGACCGCGCGGTAGTCGCGGTCGTTCGTGTACCGAGAGAACGTTGAGGCAGCCATTGCCTCGAGTTGGTCGTTTGTCTCGGTCTTGTCTGCAAGTTCAGCGAGGGAACTTGATGGATCAAGTCCCTCGCGGACTGCGATTTTGATGTGGTTGTCGAAGTCGTGAGTTGAACTGTGTTTGCCGATTTCGAACTGGTCGGCAATGGACTCGCTGTCGACTGCGTCGAGCAGCGAGTACAACTCACTCGAAACGGAGTGGGTAGAATTGAAGTTTCCTGGATTCGTTTCTTCTGGTGACGGCCCTAATCTTTGATCACTAATCACAGACATCAGGCCGTCACTACCGGCTTACGCCGGTTTTAAATACTCGAAACGCAACAGGCATTTATTAGTTCTATTATTATATTATAACGTTTTCGTCTAGTAGTAGTTAGTATAGTAGTAAAACTGCTCAAACTAGCTTTGACCTATAATAATCACCTTCTTTCAGGGGATTTATATACTATTACCTTAGGAGAACGTCTCTAGAGTTCAGCCCTCTTCCCTAATTTGAGTGAATTGATGAAACGGTGGTGAGTGTCTTGTGCTTCTGTCTGAGATCGTCTCTCTCAACGAGGTGTAACATTCGCAAAATTATTGAGTACGCCCTTTCCCTCCCTCGCTCGTCGACCCTTTCGAAAAATTGCTGAAACAGTGGTGGGTGTGTCCTTTCAGACTATCACCCGAGTTGTGAGAGCTAGGGAACGATCTGCCGTACCGAATCACGGATTCGGCACGGCAGCATGGGCAATAGACGCCGTCACGCCAGCGAACCTGTTGGAGCAGGTTCGCGGCCCGACGCTCCGAGACAAACGTCTTGATTGGGAACATCGTTTGTCGGGTGACACGAACGTGTCACCCTTGCCCTCTGTGACTTCCAGCTACTGCTGAGAACTGACCAACAATTTTCTACCCAAGAGCGTTGATCCGATTCATATGAGTTACCATAATATGAGGGTGTCATACAATTCATCTCATACCACAAGCTTCGTCCGCCCTGGATTTTCACCCTGTTCGTAGTTCGTGATTGCAACTATTACTCGGAGACACAGTCCAAGGAATGCTTGTACCCGAGCATG
>NZ_JAQFWV010000099.1:0-9243 GCF_056175805.1 Halohasta sp. A2
TTTAGCTAGCCGACGACACTGCTCAACGAAGTCGAGGAGATCGATCTCCATGGGCAGAGTCGAATTCCTCGGCTTCACGTTTCTAACCCGTGATATCAGCCGAATAGATCGCTATTCAACAGAGCAGTTCGTCCATGCCTCTTGACGGACGTAGTCGACACCCTCGTCATCGAGGAGTTTCGAGACGGTCTCGCGGGAGTCTTCGTCGACGAGTACCTGCAGTTGACGCACACCATCGCCACCACGGCAGACGAAAAAAGGCTCGTGGCCATCCAGACGACGTATCGCGCGCCAGATCAAACAACCGGTACAAACACGCGAATCGACGCATCCACCGCTGGACGACAACGAATCGGTTGTAACCCCGGGGAAACCCATCGTAATCCGGATCAAATCCAGCTCAAACCGGGTACATTCGAGTTGACGGCGCTGCTGTTTTATCATGGAACATGGCTGTGGATCAGATGCAATGAACGCAACACAGCTACTGACGATCACGATTGCAGCACTGTTCCTGATCGGCGGGGCAACCGCAGTCGGTGCCGCCGCGCCAGCCGAGCAGGCACCCGACACCGCAGCGGACACACACGAAGACAACACCGACGACGTCGACTCGACTGGTGACGAGACAGCCGAAGATGCCACGGCCGGAGTCGGACCACGTGATGGGCTACCCGAGCAGGTGCCCGACCGCGTGAGTTCGATTCTCGAGACCATCCAGTCGTTCCAGAACGGCGACACTGGCAATCTCGGCGAGGCGCTGAGTAGCTTGTTGGGTGGCGGGCCAGCCGAGAACGCTGGCGAGAGCAGTGCCTAACGGTCGACCACGAGAACAGCCCACGTTCCGAACCAACACGCCGATTTTATACAAATGAGATCCGTCCACAGTTTGATACATCCAGCGTCGACAATCGGTTCACAGCAACCACCAGTGACAAACGAGTCCGCGAACGACCCGTACACCACGACCAAACGCGTCGACCTCTCGCTGCAGGATGAGCTCACAGTCGACAGCAACAACGGATGGCTCACCATCGTCACGACCGTCGAATCCGACGAACAGACGATTACGATCCAAGAAAGCAGACAGGTGGCCTGAAACGCGGCTGGCTTGCCCTATAGATCCTCTTTGCTGACACCCGGCAGGTCGAACGCCAGATCAGGTCCGAACGCACCCGCTGGCGTCGTAAACCCAGTGGGAGCCTCGCCGTCACGCACACGTTCGGCGCAGACCAACGCGGCGTCGACGGTCAGTTCGTAGGCGTCGGGCGTTCGAACGAGCGACTGGACGGTCTCGCCGCTGTCTTTGCTCCACGCCTCGCCCCATATGACTGTCCCGCTTTTCGCCCGGGTCGCCTCGCTCGGCCCGTCGACGAACCGGTCGACGAGCCCAGCTACCAGCCCTTTGAGTTTCGGAGTTGCCACAAGCCCCGAGAGGGGTCGACCAAGGCCAACTGCATACCGAACGGCGTCCGGAACTGCCAGGTAGACGACGATGTTCGGAACCCCCGTCGTTCGGTAGGCGGTCGACAGGTCGCCCCACGGCACCGACATCACCGTTCGCGTCTCCGAGCCGAAGTCGACGACGCGGTGTCTCGAACCCGCCGGGATGTGTCGGAGCGTACCGTCCTCGCGGATCGCACCGCCCGAACCGGCTCCCGACAGCAGCGTTTTGAGCGTTCCCGCGGACAGCGAGCCAGATGCAGAAATCGCCAGCGAGAGGTGGGTTGCCTCGGGGAGCCGGTCGGCGAGCGAGGCGGCCAGACAGTCGGTCGGGACTACGTCGTAGCCCACGCCGGGCAGGACGGTGCAGCCAGCGTCGGTGGCCTCGTCGTCACGGCGGGCCAGTCGCTCGAACACCGGGAGTTCGCCCGTGATGTCGAGATAGTTCACGCCGCGAGAAAGACAGGCGTCGACGAGCGGGTCGGCGGTTTTCGCGAAGGGGCCCGCGCAGTTGAGCAGTGTGTCGATGCCCGACAGCTGGGTCCGAACGTCGTCTGCCAATCCGAACGCGCGGCTTCGACACTCGAGTCTCGCACCGAGAGCGTGAATCCGGTCGGGATCACGCCCGGCCAGCACGGGCGACAAGCCACGGTCGACTGCCGCCCGAGCGATGAGTTCGCCCGTGTAGCCGTACGCGCCATAGATCAGCAGGGAGTCCATACCTGGCTGTTGGTACGTCGACACAAAAAGGGTGGAGGCTGTGGTGTACCGCGTTCATGAATGGTACCATTACCCGTGCTCGCGCCGAGTAGCCACTGATCGTTGCCACCGTCGAAACCCGAATACCGGGGGCTGACAAACGGGGAGTATGACGAGGGTCGACGTTGGATCGCGGCTGCATTTCGGCTTTGGGAACCTCTCGCTGGCCCACGACCGGCTGTACGGCGCGCTCGGGGTCGCGCTTGACGAGCCTCGGCTCTCGCTTCACGCCGAGCCTGCCGACCACATCGAGACCGCTGCCCAGTACGAGTCGCTCGTGGAGACCGTCTGTCGCTGTCTCGACGTTCCGGGAGCAGCCGTCTCCGTCGACCAGCCACTGCCACCGCACGTCGGCCTCGGCAGCGGGACACAACTGGCACTCGCTGTCGCGACAGCCGTAGGAGGAGCCTACGGCCGGTCGGTCGACGTCCGATCGCTTGCGCCCCAACTCGGCCGCGGCGGTCGCTCTGGTATCGGTGTCGCCACCTACGAACAGGGAGGGTTCGTTCTCGACGGCGGCCATCCGACCGCCCGGTTTACGACCGACCGCCCAGTCGACGGCGCGTGGAGCGTCCCTCCGGTCGCCGCGTGCCACCCGATCCCCGACGACTGGCGGTTTCTGGTCGTTCTGCCCGACGCCGACCCAGGCCGGAACGGTGAAACCGAAGACGAGAGTATTCGGAGCGTCGTCGAACGGGCCGATCCAGCGCCCGCCGACCGGATTTCCGGGCGGATCGTCCGTCGTGTCCTACCGGCGATTGCGACCGGCAACGCCGACCAGTTCGGCGCGGCAGTCGACGAGATCGGCCGGCTCAACGGCACCTGGTACGCCGACGAACAGGGTGGAATCTACCGCCCACCGGTTGGCCACCTCGTCGACGAACTCGCCAGCGAGCCGGCCGTCTATGGCGCTGGACAGTCTTCGTGGGGGCCCGCGGTGTACGGTGTGACCGACAGCGAACACGCCTCGGCGGCCGAACACGCTGGCAAGCGAGCGCTCGAATCGGCCGGGCTTGACGGCGACGTCGTAGTTTCCTCGGGCCGAAATCACGGTGCATGCGTCGACAGCGAATACCACGAGTGGACTGGAGAAGCCGGAACGTAGGACATGACTACTCTGGAAGCCTCGTCAGTAGTTTCGTCATAATTGATAAGCATAGGTAGTGAGAAACTGGGGTATGGAGGATATTCCGTTCGGAATTTCACGGCTCGATTCGCTGCTTGACGGGGGTGCACCGCCCGGTAGTGTCGTCCTACTGTCCGGAGAAGCCGGGGCGGGCGCGCGGGAGTTCGTCTATACGAGTGCGGCGATGAACGCATTGGCACACACCAACAGCGACCTGTTCGAGCTCCACTACGGCGAGCTTCAGACCGGTGCGGTCTTGCCACCGGAAGTCCACTACATTTCGTTTACAGCCTCGGAGTCCAAACTCGAAGAAGAACTCCGCTATACGCTCTCGGACGACATTGTCGACGCGGCGATGGATCACATCCAGTATCAGGATCTGTCGATCGAGTACTTCCAGTCGACACGGATTCCACAGGACTGGTATCTGGGCCGGACGACCGATCTCTCCGACCTCAGCGGTGGCGGTAACCGCGAAGAGGTCCTCGGCGCGCTCGGTGACTACCTGACCGACCACGCCGCGGGAAACCTCGTCGTGTTCGATGCAATCACCGATCTGCTGGGGGCGCTCGGTGATGACGAGGAGTGGAGCGATATCCCGATGCTCGTTCGGGGGCTCAAACGCGCGTCAGCACAGTGGAACGGGCTTATTCTCGTGTTGGCCAGCGAGGAGACGCTGACGTCAACCGAACTCGGACAGCTCTCGGACGCCGCCAGCGGGACGATCGACTTCTCTTGGGAGACTGGTGGTTCGAAGCGGGCTCGCGTTATGGTTATCAAACAGTTCCGGGGGGCGCTCTCTCGACTCGAACAGGAGGACATCGTCCAGTTCGAAGGAGAAATCCACGAAGGCGGCTATGACCTGAGTAACGTCAGAAAGATTAGGTGAACACGCAGTTACAAAGATCCTACCGCAGAGTAGAATCGACTTACTTCGGGAATCTGAGCGGATCTGATTTATCACGGATGTTTAAGTCTAAGCGCTGATAGAAGGTACCAATGACGAGTGAGCAGGAAGATCCGATGTCACTTCCAGCCGAAATCGAAGAGTGGCTGGCGGATCGCACAACGGAACGTGGAGAAAGTCGACAGCGGGTGCTTGCTCGTGCAGTCGCTTCGTATCGGTTTCTCGTCGCTGAACAGGAGGGAAACGACACCGACGAATCGACAGTAGCGGATATCGAATCGCGGGTCGAGGCGCTCGAAGACGACCTCAACGATCACGTCAAAGACCTGCGGAGCCGAATTCTCGACGTGATCAGAGAGGCTCGATCACGTGCCCCGGTCGATCACAAGCATGAAGAGTTCGACCGGCTCGATGAACTCGAAGAGTTGCGTGGCCGACTCGACGGGCTCGAAGCGGTGGATGACCGGCTCGAAGCACTAGATAGCCGACTCGGTGAACTCGAAGCGGTGGACGACCGACTGGAGGCGGTAGATGACCGACTCGACGAATTCACTGGCTTCGACCAACACGAACAGTTGGGTGAGCGACTCGACGAACAGCGTGACGAACTCGACAGCCAAGGGAAGGCGACCGACGAACTCCGTGAGTCGACCGCGGAACTCGAAACGGAGCTTGGAGCGCTACAGAGCGCGGTCGACGAGCGTGTGGGGGCTGTCGAGAGCCAGACCGAGTCGAACCACGACTCGGTCAGGAGACTGGAAGCGAAAGCCGACCGGCTCGCTGGCGTGGCAGTGGACCTGCGAAAGCGGCTCAGTCAGGTCGAAAAAGACGTTAGTGCGCAGAGAACGCTGTCGACGCTACTGAAAACGGCCGTTCACAAGGACGTCGAAAAGGCCAAGTGTGACAACTGTGCGGAGACGATACAGTTGGCAATGCTCGGCGAGCCTGCCTGTCCCTACTGCCACAGCGCTTTCGATACGATCGATACCGCCAGCTGGTTCTTCAAACCGGCTGTGCTGACAGTCAACGATCGGCCAGCGCTCGAATCCGGCGAGTCAAACATACCCCAACAAGAGAGTGACAGTGAGCCAGCAGCCAATGCAGGCGATGTCGACGACTCGACGCTGTCGAATGGGCAAAAACAGGAGACAGAATGAGCGACGAACAACCGACCGATCGATCGGAGCAGCCTGAACAGGATTACTGGGCGAGTCTCGACGAAACGACCGCTGGCGAGTCTGTCGAAAATGAGACGGGCCAGTCGGGAGACGACTGGGAGCAGTTGGGGAGTGATACAGCCCAGACAGGAGACGACTGGGACCAACTTGGCGGTGATACAGACCTGACAGAGAGTCAATCGGAGCCACTCGAACCCGGAGAGACCACCGACTTCGAGGAGATGGACGTGCCGTCGGTCGACGGCGACGCACTCTGGAACGAGTTGGCGACAGGCGCTGCCAGCGACGACGAACCAACCCATGACGAAGCCCACGGTGGAGGCGATCTCGACACTGACGCAACCGATATCGGTGCGCGGTCCAACCAGAGAACGTCACCGTCGGTGCACGCTGATGACGACCCGCTGGGTTCTGGAGCCGCTGCGAGTGGTGGCATGTCAACCGAATCGGACGGAACGACGTCGAAAGCGACCGACCGAAGCGTCTCGACCGCATCGGGCGACAGTGTTGGAACGGCCAACAGGGAGCACGTGATTGATAAACGGGCGTACTGTCAGCAGTGTCCCTACTTCACCGATCCCCCGGCAGTGAGCTGTACGCACGACGGGACGGCGATTCACGAGGTGCTCGAAGACGGCCGGTTCCGTGTCAGCGGCTGTCCGGTTGTCACCGAGACGGGACCGGATCGGACGATCCTCGACGGCTGGGATTAACTGTCCAGCGGTCGACGATCCACTATGCAATTCTGCGACGATTGCGGCTCAATGATGCGCTCCGAAGACGGCCGAATGGTCTGTGCCAACGAGGACTGCGGGAAAACCGCCGAACAGGACACCGAGTTGGCCGCGCAGTTCACCTCCACGGAAGCCCAGAGCGGCGACGAACTGATCGAAACCGAGGAGGGTGCGGAGTTCGAGGGGAAACCGACCGCCAACGATATAGTCTGTGACGAGTGTGGCCACGGCGAGGCGTGGTACACGATCAAACAGACCGCCTCCGCCGACGAGCCGCCGACGCGCTTTCTTAAATGTAAGGAGTGCGGCTACCGCTGGCGTGAGTACAATTAAGATCAGGCTTTTGTCGCTTCCAGCACGCTCATTTCACCATTAGTTTCCTGCTGGTCGACCAACCCCCATCCGGCTTCATTTAAAAGCGACCGGTACTCCGCTTCGGTCCGCTCGCGGCCGCCCATCTGGACGAGCATCGTCATGTCCAGACGCTTGGCGAAGTGCGGCTGGTCGGGACCGGGCACGACCGCTTCGACAACGAACAGTCGACCGTCGGGCGGGGCAGCCTCGTGGATCGTCGACAAGATTTCAACGCACTCGGCGTCGCTCCAGTCATGCAAAATCCACTTGAGCAGGTAGCCGTCGGCGGTCGGCACCAACTCGAACATGTCGCCCGCGACGTACGCACAGCGGTCGTCGACGCCGAGTTTCGGAGTCCAGGTACAGTCCTTCGGCAATCACCCTGGCGGCGGTGGGTGTTTCCTCAAGCGCGTCGACGATGCCCAGCGTGACGGCCGTATGGAGGAGTCGACCGCTCCACAGCCCGCTGACGAGGTCGTAAGCGTTTCCGAGGAGTCTTTCGGGCGGTTCGGCGTCGGTCGGTGTGGTCTGTGAGATATCAGTCATGTTGTTCGGACCACAGGCTACCCCGACGGCGAATAGTACGGCTGTCTATCCCGACCGAAGCGCCCGCAGCCACGCCGCGCCGGGCCAATGCGTCCCCCCGATCTCGATGACCCCGAGTCGGTCGGCCGCCAGATAGAGCGCCAGCGCGCCGAAGAACGTCGCGGGCGTCGACAGCAGGTGCCACACGAGCGTCTCCTCGATCGGGTAACCGCCCGCTTCGAGCAGTTCGCGGCCAGCCCGCAGGGCCCCGAACACGACCGGATGGGTGACGTAGATCCCAACGGCGTAGCTGCCCCACGTGGGCAGCGGCGTCCCACGGCCGAGCGTCGGCCGCGAGAGCAGATACAAAAACAGCGAGGTCGTCAATAGCACGGTGGTAATCCCGTAGCTCGGCGCGTAGACGTACGAGCCGAAGGCCTCACCCTTGAGCGGATAGCCCAAAACGTAGAACTCCCCGAGTTGGGCGAGTGCGAAAAGGCCCGTCGCTGCGAGGAGGTGTCGACCCCGGTCGGGCGAGGGCTGCCAGTCGTGGGCGTAGATCGCGTATCCCAGACTCGTATAAAAGAAGCCGAAGAACAGCCCATCGCGGATCTCGAAGGGCACCTCGATGAACATGGTGTAGTTCGTCCCGAGCAGGCCGACGACATGGAACGCCGCCGCGACCGGCAGCGCCCAGTGGGGTTTCTCGATTGCGACGAAGGCGTACATGAGAAGGAACGACACCGCGAGCGCGGGGAGGAACCACAGGATGTTCGAGACGGAGGTGCCGTAGTAGAACAACTCGACCGGCGAGAGAAAACCAGCGATCGTCTCGACGGCCGCCGCCGCGAACGGTCGACCGTCGAGGACATCCCGGCCGACGAAGCCGACGAAAAACACCGGCGCGGCCAACGCCAGCCCGAAAACATAAAACGACGAGACCGAGGCGAGCCGCCGTCTCACGTAGGCAGTCGGCTCACGGTCGGCGAGTTTGCGCGCGAACAGAAAGCCCGAGGTGAAGAAAAAGAACGGCACCGCAAACCTGGCAGTCGTTTTGATCCCGAAGTTGAGCATATTCCCGTAGACCGTGAGGTCCTGAAACGGATCGGTATGGATCATCACAATGAACGCCATCGCAACGATTCGCATCGCATCGATGCTATGGATGCGTTCGGCCATCAGCCTCCAGTAGCGACGGTCGATGCATGGGTGTTTCTATCTGTAGTCGACCGACCGATCCGTTGGAAACAGGTGAATACAGGAAACCGCTATGAGAAAACGACTACCGTCGCGTGAAACAGCACATCAACAGAGTGGGCGTCGGCTACTCGGCTCCGTCAGAGCCGATCATCCCGGACATGAGCGATTGTCGCCACTTTTTGATCGTCTTGAGTTCGGAGTCGAGTTCGTCGAACCGATCGTCGACGTTTTCGGCTCCGCCGAGTCTGTCTTCGAGTGTGGAAATACGGTTGGAAACCGTCTCCATCTGTGAAGCGAGCGTGTTAAGCGCCTCCGTATTGGCGTTGATGTCTTCTTCGAGCGATGTGAACTGGTCGTCGTGCGAGGAGAGTCGGTTGTCGGTTTGGGCTTCGAGCTCCGTCAGTGAGGTAGCCGTTTCGGAAACGTCGTTCGAGATCGACTCGATTTCGATGGAGTGATCCATCACCTGATCTTCGATATCCGAGACGGTTTCGTCGTGCTCCTCGACGGTCTCAGTCGTGGTATCGAGTTCCTCGCGCAGCTCGTCGATCGTTTCGGTGTACTGATCGATCTCGTCGGTTTTCGACTCGATGTTGGCATCCAACTCCTCGATCGCGGTGATATTGTTACCCACGCGGGCGTCGATCGTGGCGAGCTCCTTCGTATGGTCAGTCACCGACTCTTTGATCGTGTCGACGCGAGAGCGGAGATCCGACAGCTTGTCATCAGTCGTTTCGAGATCGGTTGTGACCGTGTGGATCCGTTCATCGGAGTTATCTGCACGCCGTTCGAGCGTAGTAAGTTTTGACTCCATCCGTTCTAGTTTAGCAGAGTGAGATCGCGCTCAACCAGATATCGTCGTGACTACCTGTCAGAGAAACCCGGTGGATTGTATGGGCTATTCTCCACCGGGTTCAGTTATCGTTGAGCGAATTCAAAGAGCGTTTCCTTCTGATGAGTTGCGCGAACGCGTTCGCGCAACGAATCTCGTAGAGCGTCAGCGGAAATTCGACATTG
>NZ_JAQFWV010000100.1:0-9241 GCF_056175805.1 Halohasta sp. A2
GGATGATTGGGGATGGAAGAATCGAACCTGAAAGCCTGCACTCCGAAGACGCTCGGCTATGTCGTTGAACACCGGCTTGTGCTTTTGACACAGGATACCGATGCCGCAATTACGTTCCATACGGCTCCGCGAGGTGGTCTCGTTTTCGACCGACTGCGACGCCCAAACCGTCGAAGAACAGGCCCTTGCCGCCGGAAAATGCCGGATCGAGCCCGATCTCGCGGCCCCGAGCGATGCCAGTCAGTGGGCGGCCGCCGCCGCCGACCACGGGAGTCGAGCCGCACTCGGTATCCCGATCAGCTACGAGGCGATTCCCTACGGGGTTTTGGGCGTCTACACCGACCGCCGAGACGGGTTTGGAGCCGACGAAGCGGCCCTCATCGAGACGGTCGCCACCCTTACCGGATTTGCAATCGGTGCGAGCGAACGCCGCAGAGGCGATACGAGCCGACAGGTCGTCGACATCGAGTTCAATGTCTCGTCGACCGACCTGCCGTTCGTCCGGATCGCCGACGCGCTCAGCTGTTTGATCCGGCTCATCCAAACGCTCACCCAGACCAACGGAACGACACTCACACGGTACCGCATCAGCGAGACGCCGACCGACCGGATCGATGGGCTCGAATCGCTCTTAGATGTCGAGTCGGTCGAGCTGTTCGAACGTTCGAGCTTTGACGACGAGCTAGCGGTCGTCTCGACGGGGTCGTGGTGGGAAGAACTATTTGGGCTCTATGGGGCGCGTGTCGGTGATGCAACCGTCGACGCTGACGGGGCGACCCTCCGTCTCGAACTTCCACCGAGAACGACCGTTCGATCGGTCGTTGACGCGGTCGCCGAACGGTATCCGGGTGCCGAGCCGATCTCTCGGAGTAAGCGGAGCCGACCGGATCGTTCGCTTGAGGAACTCCAAACCCTACTCGGCGACCAGTTGACTGACCGGCAACGAGAGGTTATTGAGACGGCATACCACGCAGGCTACTTCGAGTGGCCACACGCGACATCGAGCCAATCGGTCGCCGAACTACTGGGAATCACACAGCCAACGTTCGCCGAACACTTTTGCACCGCACAGCAGCGAATTATACAGCTCTTATTCGAAAACGACAAAAACGACAAGAGAGAGCCAGAGCCGTAACCGCAGGCAGCCAATCCGAACCGTACGCAATGCTTAACACCCAATACTGATGGGTTGACATCTGGCATTCTATCCCCATTTAATATAGTGAATATCATTATAATAGACCGGTCCGTATTGAGCATATGTTCGAAAAACTCAGAAAACTGCTTTCGTTTGCTGGAGAGACCACACCAAAGGCTGAAAGCCGAGCCAACACAGAGGAATCTACTACTGAGGCGACAGTAGCCGACGCAGCAAGCGCACGAATGCGTACCGCAACCGCGCGGGCAAGTTCGACGAAAGATACGCAGGCAGCCTCGACAGTCCAACAGCCCGAACCGAATCCACACGTAAGCGCGAGCGAACTACCATTAGCCTCGGACGGCGGTTTCCAGACACAGGCGCTCGCGAACGAGGGTTCGGTGGAACCGGGTAACCCTGTCGAGGCAGCCCGGGCCGACGAAGAGATAGTCGTCATCGAGCGTGACCGACTCGAAGAGATCCAGACGTCGACCCACGAACTCACCGCGGCCGCTGAACAGATAGCCGAAAGCACCGACGAGATCAGCGGCGTCGCCGCTGAACAAGCCGACAACATGACTGAAGTAGCTGACGAGGCTTCCGATTTGAGTGCCACTATCGAAGAGATCGCCTCCAGCTCTGAGGAAGTACGGAGCGAAAGCCGTAACGCTCGTGAAATGGCCGAACAAAGCCAA
Source organism: Halohasta sp. A2 (assembly GCF_056175805.1). Lineage (NCBI taxonomy): Archaea > Methanobacteriati > Methanobacteriota > Halobacteria > Halobacteriales > Haloferacaceae > Halohasta > Halohasta sp. A2. Next base: position 1,834 of record NZ_JAQFWV010000100.1, read on the forward strand.
ACGGCTGCAAGTGATGCGATCGACGCGATGGGCGAGGTTGACGCGGTCACCAGTGATGTCGAAAGTGACATTCTAAAACTCCAAGATCGGATGGACGAGATCGATCAGGTCGTCACTGTGATTCAGAATATCGCCGATCAGACCAACCTGTTGGCGCTCAACGCCTCGATCGAAGCCGCCCGTGCAGGCGAAGCCGGTGACGGCTTTGCTGTCGTTGCCGACGAAATCAAATCGTTGGCCGAGGAAACTCAAGAACAGTCCGTCGAAATCGAGGAAATGGCTGGGCGAGTCAAATCCGACACGAAACAGACGGCTGAGAGTATTGATCAGGCCAACGAAAGCGTTGACGAAGGACTCGAAGAGGTCGACAACGCCATCGAGAACCTCAATCGGATCGTCGAAGCTGTCGGCGAGATTAACGATGGTATCGCCGAGGTGTCCGACGCAACCGACCAACAGGCAGCCAGTACCGAGGAGATCGCCTCCATGACAAACGACGCAAGCAATAGGGCGCGGATGTTCGCTGACGAGGTCGACGAACTTGCCGACGCCAACGAGGAACAGGCAGCCGAAGTCACCGAAATCTCACAGCTCGTTGAGTCGGTCAGCGACAACTGGGAAGCAGATTTCGAGGCGAGCAAATAAAATGACTGACGATGCTACACAGGTGCTCAGCTTCAGGCTCGGCGACAGCGAGTACTGTCTGCCCATCGATTACGTGGCCGAAATCGTTGGCAGCGAGAGTATTCAGTCACTGCCGAACGCCGCACCTCACGTCGAGGGGATCACGGACCTTCGTGACCGGACGACGACGGTCGTCGACCCCAGCAAACTACTGGGCGTCGACACTGGTGCGCTGGTGACCGACGGCGGACGGGCCACAAACCGGATTATCGTCCTAGATTCCGAGGCCCTAGGCACCGACTCGACGACCGGCTGGCTCGTATCGGCGGTCACCGATGTCATGGAGGTTGGTGAGCATGAGCTCGATACCGAGACCACCGCTGACAATGAGCTGTTGCGTGGCTTCCTCAAAGACGACGACGGGTTCACGCTCTGGCTCGACCCACACGAGTTCACTGTCTGACCCGCAGACACTGAACCGGATTAAAGAGCGATATTAGTAGACACTATGAACAAATTCAAATCGCATCACAACTATATTATCAACCACAATCATTTCTTTTATCCATTGACATCCTCCCCGCGCTGAACAGTAGTTGCCGAATCACATTCTGCTCCACGTAAACTGAGTTGTTGCGCTCAAAACTCACGATATCGCAGTAGATTACGCTATGACGAAGTCACTAAGAGAGCGAGGGAACGGCGCGCCAGCTGGCCGCAGTAGCCCACAGACAGTGTGGATAGGTTCGTCCAGTGAGATCCGCTTGGTCGACGATCTTCGGTCGGCGTGTTACTCGACTGGTGCCGACTACCTGCAGCAACGCAACGAGGCGATCATCACCCTCATGTACGATACGGGCCTTCGAGTCGGCGAACTGGTTGCGGTCGACGTGGATATGCCCAGAGAGGGCAACAGCGTGCTGTATGTTCCGACGGAGATCCAAAAGGACTACCCGAACGACAACGAGCCCGCACCGGCGACGTTGGAGCTGTCGGCTGACGTGTCGCGGTTGCTGTCGTCGTATCTGAACAGCCGTTGGAAGGACTCGCCTGCGTTGTTCCCCTCGCGGTCGAGCGACAGAATCACGACCCAGGGCGTCCGCAACGCGATCTCGAAGGTCGTCGAGGAAGCTGCTGTCGAGCCGTACCTCCTCGATGGTACTCGTGGTGAGCCGGGCGACGTGACACCGCACGCGCTTCGTCACAGTGTCGCCTACCGGATGATGAACGCCGAGGAGGGGAACACGCTGTACGACGTTCGGAACCGACTGCGGCATCGAAGCATCCAGACGACCGAGCAAGTCTACGATCACATCATCCGAGTATGACTGACGACACCGATGTCGACCCCGAGAACCCACGTCCCGAAGGTCATTACCCCCGGTTCAGGGACAACGAATGGCACTACGTCCCCGACGAACTCGCCCAGACGATCTCGCTGGGACCTAGGGGCGACGGCGAGGAGGGCCAGGACTGGGTACTGACGTACACGCCCGAGAAGCGAGACCCAAACGACCGGGAGAAGGCACTTGTCCGGCTGACGCCGCGTGCGCTCCACGAGCTCTACATCGAGGTCAAGGATCTCGACGTAGAGACTCGGCAGATGGGTCACCGTGCCGACTGCGATCTCTGTGGCCAAATGGTCGACATGGATCGAGCCATCCCGAATCAGCGTGGCGAACCGTGTCACAAACACTGCTGGGCAGAATATACGGGAGCTCCTGACTGGTTCGCTGACCACGTGTGATCACGTGTTTCATTGTGTACCGCGCATTATTTATTTCAATATATCAGGGATACAACCAATGTACGAATTAAGTAGCTTTCAGCGGGATCTGTTATATTGTGTCGCTGCTCTCAACGAGCCATCTGGCTTGGAAATCGGTTCTGAGCTGGCAGAGTATTCTTCGACTGAGGTGAATCATGGACGCCTCTACCCCAATCTTAACGACCTCATTGAGGAGGGGCTGCTCAGCAAGGAGAAAAAAGACGGTCGGACAAATCTGTACACACTCAGGCCACTGGGTATAGAACTCATCGAAGAGCGTCAACAGTGGGAAGCCGACAAACTTTGAGAGGCCGGAATCGATCTCGACTGACTTAGGTGTTGATCGAATTTGGGATAATTTAATTACTGAGCTTTCGACTTCGGATAAAAACTAATTTCTAACCAAGTTTAGTGATTTATTCATAGAAATCAACATTGCTGATTTCGAACCGTGCACCACCATCAGTTCCAGTCGTCACGCTGATCTTCCAATTGTGGGACTCAACAATTTGTCTCACGATTTCCAAACCAAGTCCGGTTCCGTCATCATTCGTTGAATATCCAGTTTCGAATATTTTCTCTCGGTCTGTCTCGGGAATTCCGGGGCCAGAATCCTCAATATAGAAACCATTGTCCAATCCTCCAATAGTTATAGAGACATCAGTACCACCATGTTCGATTGCGTTACGAATGAGATTTTCAAACAATTGTTGTAGCCGGCTCACATCTGCCATGATCGTTTGGTTGATCTCCAGATTCAAGGTGGCATCGTGGGTCTCGACATTCGTCCATGAGCGCTTGAGGATAGCCGAGACTGAAACGGGCCGCTGGTCACTCAGATCTTTGCCACTCTTAAACAATGTGAGGAGATCATCTATCAGGTTATCCATCCGTTCGTGTGCGTTGCTAACCGGTACTATATGCTCGCTGTCACACTCTTTGCGTACCAATCCGAGATGACCCTGTGCAATATTTAATGGGTTCCGCAAATCATGAGAGACTACAGATGTAAACTGATCAAGCCGTTCATTCTGGGATTTGAGTTCCTGTTGTTGCTGTTTGAGCGCGGTGATATCGTTGATAACCACGACGCGACTATCTTGTCGCAAACGACTGGTTTCTGTAGGTGTTGCTGTTATTTCATAAAACCGCTCATCCGATCCTGTCTCGCTTATGTTGACCGTCTCCTGAGTGACAGTATCTTTCTGCAGGAGTGTATAGAGTGCATCTTCCCGAACAACGTCTTCGAGTTGAGCTCCGATTGCTTCCTCGGAGACACCGAACAGTTTCATTCCAGTTGGATTGATGTCACCGATTCGGTTGTAGCGGTCAAGGACCAAGACAGCAGGTGAGATGTTTTCGAAGACCGTTCGTAGGGCAATCGGGTCGACATCTGTGAGGCGGTAGCGGAACATTGCCACCCAGAGTGCACCAACCGTTATTGAAAGCGAAATCGGTGTGAAGTCAGCAGGGATCAATTGGAGGGAGTGCGGAATATTCGCAGCCCAGGGCGCTGCAACTGCGAGCAACAACATAGCAGTCTGAAGCTGATAAAGATCTCTCGCAGTAATGGCGTGCCTGATTAATACATACGATCCAGCCAGCAACAGCGTGTATGTAAAAATGACAAAGGCCCAGAATCCGGGACCGGGTATCGTGGTTAGTCCTTCTGGTACAGCAGCTGAATAATCAATATCAGCCCAGTACAAGTGATGGTATGGGTTTGTCCAGACAAGGGCTAAAAATACCAGACCAAAACCACCAAGGACGGCGACTGCTCGGGTAGGAAACGTCTGAACGTATCCCGTATAAATGACTGCAAGGAGAGCGAACGCAATCGGTGAGGCAATAATCCCGATGTAGGATAGTTGGAGCCATCGGAGTTCTGCTATGGGTGTCGACGCTAGTGTGAGTCCGATAGTCCCACTGGCCCAGATCACGGCTGCGAGACACGTCGCAATGAGAGCATTTGCACCAACTGCCGCGCGATTTTTCCATGCTGAATAAGACACTCCAAGGCCCCAGAGGCATGTCACCACAAGTAGCGTCACATAGAGTGCTTGGAACATTTATTGATCTATTACTACTCAGAAGACATTACGAGTTAATATAGTCGAATACTTTACGGAATTCAATCGGGTTATCGTATAACTCGATTACTACTGTCTTGGCCATTGGACCCACAGTGACTTCTCCCAAGAATTATAACGGGTTAGTAACTTGTTAATAATAGAACAGACACAGTCCCATGTATGATTCTGGAATAGGTTTTGTCATCGGGACAGACCTCAGTTGTAACTAAATATAGATTAATATGCAGAATGAGATGGAGGTTCCTTGGTCAGAGCATACTGTAATCGAGAGATCAGAACTACTGAATCATCTCTCTGATTCTGGTGAGTGGCGCAAAAACAAAATTAAGGCCACATCTTTCATTGTCAGTCCAAGCTATGGTACACTAGATTACGACGGCTTCGTAAATTTTCTCCGAAACAAATTCATGTTCTTTGCGCTCTCCGAAGAAGATATCGAGGCCTCTGATCGGCCACATCTTGAAGCACAAGGGCTCTCAGATTATAAGGACGATGCTAAGATGGATGGCAAGTGGGGGGAGTTGATTCTATTTACAATGGTTGAAGGCTTTCTTGATATTCCTATGATGTCGCACAAGCTTGGCTGGAAACAGAACCCGACTGATCAGATAAAGGGATCTGATGGTCTCTTTTTTGGGAAATACGAGGGATCACCGACGTTGGGAATTGGTGAGGCGAAAATGTACACTGACTTGGATAGCGGGATTAAAGAAGCTCTTCACAGCACAGATCGATTCCACGGTGAGGATAGCCAACTCCGAAATCGGCACGAATTAACGGTTGCTATGGGTAATCCGAGCGACAATCTCTCCAAAGAGAAAATCGAATTGCTTTCGTCACTTTTTACGGGTGAATCCCGAGATTACCAAATGCTCCATCCAATCTTCATTGGATACGAGGACAAAGAGCTAGAGAAGTACCAAACAAAACCAGTTGAGGACGATCAGGAACTAGTAGACCGTCTCCAAGACCACATTGAGGATACTGATTTACTCTCTAAAGTAACCAATTCTCTAGAGGACGATTACAGCCATCTTCGAAAACACTGGCTGACATTCTTTTTCCTCCCACTAGAAAATAAAGATCAATTTGTAGAGAATATCAAAGCGGCCATTTACCCGTGGGCGACGAACCACTAATGTCTACTTACGAAAACGCAGCGGACTTAGAGTTCTTCAACGACTGTCTCGATACGCTGATAAAGGACCTGCTTTACGATGATCTCGGCGTCGTTGATTATCGTTGGGATCAGAACTCTGAAAGTACTATACAAAAGAGTGCTTGGGTAGCATCTCTTCTCGCCTCCAGTGATGAAGAAAAACACCAGTCTAAGGCCCTCTCTTTTGCGATTCTCGCATATATTAAGAAGCGAGGGACTGATAACGAGGAGATGTACGAGCGGTACCTCTATATTGTTCTCTCCAGAATCGGCAATCTTCAAACGTTCAATACTGTTCGGCGAGAGCAGGTAGATGTCAGCTTCGAGGAGAGGCTTATTTCATCGCTTGACTCTGCATTGAGTCTTGAACTGAATTCTGACCTCCAGCAGCACGAACTTGGTGATGGAACTGTGCTGTCCTCCTTTCAGAAGGATATCCTAAATGCTCTTCAAGCAGGAAGGGATATCGCTATATCCGGTCCAACTTCTTCTGGCAAATCATTTATACTTCGGAAATATATACAGAGAGAACTCGAAAGCGCGGATAGCTTCGAAGCAATCTACGTCGTCCCAACTAGAGCACTCATTGCAGAAATGAGTGAGAAACTCTCCAGTCTCAATGACGATTTAGATGGAGAAAAAGAGATTGAGGTCAGAACTGGTGCATATTTTGAGGAATCAGAGGACTTGGAAACAGATTCTAATTCGTTCTTAGTAGTTACTCCTGAGCGGTGTCTGAGGCTCATTGACGAAGACACTAGGGCGAGAATTGATCCGGACCTCATATTTTTCGACGAGATTCAGAATGTTCAGGACGGGCAGAGGGGTGTCGTTTTCGAGGACATAATTCAATTACTCAGCGAATCTTGGCCGGAAACTCAAATCGTCGCCGCAGGCCCCTACCTGGAGGAGCCACAGGATACTCTGAGCAGTCTGACAGACCGAGAAGTAGTACAGATCAAAACCGCATTCACACCGGTTCTTCAGATGAAGGCGATTATGCGATTCAAGAGTGCAAAAAACCAATCCGGCTCTAGACGGATGGTTGAAATCATTCTCTACAGTCCTTCTGGAGATAAATTAGAGTTTACTGTAGCCGAACCAGATGACCTGACGTATACGACAGTCAACAATAGCAAGACTAGAGCACTGACCACAATAATTGACGAATATGGGCAGAATAGCCAAAATCTGGTATACGCCAGTAAAACTAATCTAGCTGAGGATCGAGCCAGCGCAATTGCGAACAACCGGGACCGACAAATAACGTCTGCGAGAATCGATGATCTCACCGAATTTTTGAAGAATACGATCCACGAAGATTATCCACTCATTGACCACCTGGAAAAAGGAGTGGCCTTCCACCACGGTCGGGTTCCGAAGATTGCGAGGGAAGAGATTGAAGACCTCTATCGCTCGAAAGTGGGGCTGGACACAATTGTATGTACTTCCACTCTACTGGAAGGCGTAAATCTTCCTGCGGAGAAGATTTTCCTAACCAGTGCATATCGCGGAGACGATGAGCTGTCAGAACTCGACTTCCAGAACCTCGTTGGACGGGTCGGTCGCGTTGATTCCCGCCTTTACGGTTCTATCTATTGTGTTGAGGCCGAAGGAGACGAATGGGTGGATGAAAAATTGGTCGCGTCTCAGAACCGTTTAGACTTCACCTCCAGTAGCCTCAACCGAGGCGGTACAGTGAATCTTCTCGTGGAGTGATTCACACAGAATCTCATTGAAGAACCGGTTGTAGCGATCTGGATC
>NZ_JAQFWV010000101.1:0-8870 GCF_056175805.1 Halohasta sp. A2
ACGATCGCCAGATAGCTGAGTTTGGCTCTCTTTTTGTCAACGCTACTGGATCGGTTGAGCAAATTATACTGCGGTGTCTTCGACCGATATCGATGACTGAGAGTGTGAGAATTCTTAGACAGGCTCACTACTTACAAAAATTTGGACTCGAACCTCTATTCGAGAGTAACGCCGAAAAGTATCGATACTCCCGAGGTTTTAGTTCGTAATGACGAGCTATGTGCTGATCTAGGAGTGGATACAGCGAATCTCACTGCCGAAATGCTGGCAGGCCAAGACCTTATAGAAGAACCAATCGCTCAAGCATATGCAGGCCACCAGTTTGGGAATTTCACCGTCTTGGGCGATGGGAGAGCGATGATACTCGGCGAACATGTACACGATGGTGAGAGATACGATATTCAACTGAAAGGGGCTGGCCGAACGCCGTACTCCGGAAGAGGCGATGGCAACGCAACTGTCAGCTCGATACTCAGAGAGTATCTGTATTCATATGCGATCCAGAATCTAAACATCAAAACGTCGAGAAGTCTGGCAGTCGTCGAAACCGACGAAGCAGTCAAACGACGACGGACAGAACCTGGAGCCGTCCTCGTTCGAGTGATGAACAGCCACATTCGATACGGGACCTTCCAGTATGTTGCAGGCCGTGCATCCGACGAACTACAGCGATTCACTGACTATGTGATCGACAGGCACTACTCACAGCTAAATGCAAAGGATCGAAAATATATAGACTTCTTCGATGCGGTCATGCAGTCGTCGATTGAGATGGTTGTTGACTGGCTGCGTGTCGGATTCATCCATGGCGTCATGAATACGGATAACATGAGTATCAATGGCGAAACATTTGATTACGGACCCTGTGCCTTCATGAATTACTACGATGAGGAGACGGTCTTCAGCTCAATCGATAAGCACGGGCGATATGCATTCGGGAATCAGCGACCCATCTTGCGGTGGAATCTTGAGCGGTTCGCAGAGACACTCCAACCGTTGTGTGCACAATCAGCACTCACGTATGATGAACTCGAAGTCAAACTAGACGAATTTGAGGATCGGTTTGATGAGCAATACTACACAATGATGCGGAAGAAGCTGGGGATCAACTCAGATGACGAGGAAGAACTCATCGATGAATTCCTAGAGTGGCTTCACAAATCGAACGCAGACTACACCAATACGTTCCTCGAATTAGAGACGCCTGGCATGTTTGATGATCCAGTGTTTGCAACTACAGAATTCGACCAACTTCGGAATAAATTGGCTGCTGTCGGCCTAGATGAGGAGTTAATGCAGGAAGCCAATCCGCGATATATCCCCCGCAACTACTTAGTCGAAATGGCACTCAATGAGTATCTCGAAACTGGTGATCTATCCAAATTCAAGGGCTTGTTGACCGTGTTGGAAGACCCCTATATATCGAAGGATATGGGTTCACAATTCCAGCAACCACCGCCTCGAGAATTCGATGCAAAGTATACAACGTACTGCAATACTTGAGCAGGTAGTGTCAAAACGGAACATACTCATCGACTTTAGCTGTTGCAAGCGGTTCTATCCTCTATACTATCGCAAACCTCAGTGAGGCAGGTCAATCCGTAGTTCCGCAAGAGTATGAGTTTCTGCTCGGGTTGAACTACTCTCCACTACTCGGGACGCTATCGTCGGGTGAGCGGTGGGCACTGTCGACGAACTGCTGGGCTTGTCGGTTGAGAGAGCAGCATTCACAAATGCAAGACTCGCGCTCTCCATCTTGCACGCCAAACTGTAACAATATCGTTGATCTGATGGTGGTTTCGCTCAATTAGGCAAGAGCCAAGAATGGATCCGTGTGATCTATACTACTCCTCAAATCCTGGCCCGACGCTAAACGAGTCTGCTGCGCAGGAGAGTTGATTATGCTGGCACCACTTACAGTGGTCTCCAGCGGTGTACGACCCAAACGAACATTCTACGATTTGCTCCATCGACACCGTTACATCATCTTTGACTGCTTCTAACTCCCCCTCAGTGAACGTCCGTGACTCGACTTTCGGCCCAATCTCACCGACGTATGCATACCCCGCACGTGTGACTGGTTCGTCGTACAGATCACGACAGGCCAGCAGGTAAATCGGGAGCTGCTTGTCGGTCGCTAAATCACGGTGCCGTTCGGTCGCTTTGTAATCTATAACGAGGAGTTCATTGTTGGGTGTGCGGTAGACTGCGTCGATGAACCCGACGAGTTCGTGGCCGTCGACATCAAGTTCGAACGCTCGTTCTGCATCGATGATCTCGTAATTGGAGATATCTAACTCGAAATACCGGTCGATGCACTGGTTTGCCGCTGAGAGCGCATCCACCATGCGGCGCTGGCTGGCGAGTCGCTCACAGATCTCGTACCACTCTTCTCTCCGACAAGCATTTTGGTTCTCGGCCTGTTCTGCGGTGTCATGGAAGAGTAGCCCGATTTCGCGTTGCGATACACCAGTGTTGTGCTCAGGCGTGGACTCCTGATAGTCGGCGAATGCGTTGACAACGTAGTCGAGATAGTGGCTGCGTGGGCATTCCTCGTATGCCGCCAGTGAGGTGTAGCTGTGCGAAAGCGATGGAGCCGGTGTCGTTGGGCCAGTCAGCGACTCAACTAAGAGTGTCGACCGTTCTTGCGGTGCTGTGAGTCCTCCAATGATCGATGTCGTTGCGAGGTCCATCACACGATCACGCGCCGTCTCCACGGTGAGTTCTTCGTCCTCATGCAGAACCGTGCCGCCAACGTCGCCCACTGTGTCGCTGGCCAGTGTGTCGGTCCAGTCGACGGCCGCAGCAGGCAGACACTCTTGGATGTCATCCCAAAGTGGCAGCTGCCCCCGTCCGGGCTGCCACGGGATTCGAGATGGGAGTATCTCGTCGAGTATCTCCGAGATCGGGTGGCTATCCACGGGATCCTCGTCGTCATTGCTGCGGCCCTGCAAGACGAGAACGTCTTCAGCACGTGTGATCCCAACGTGGAACACACGGCGAGTCTCACGGGCATCTCGTTCGATGAAGTCCTCCCCGAACGCTGCCTCTCCACCATCCGAGAGACTGGTTTCGAGTGTGTCGTACGTCCGCGAACTCGGGGCCCACTCTTCAGCCGTGAGTTGCGGGATGAGAACAACCGGGAAGTCCAGTCCCTTGCTCTTGTGGATGGTCATCACGTTGACCGCGTCGTCAGCGACATCTGGTTGGCTCGTCGGTGTAGAGCCGCTTTCATCGAACAAGGAGTCATAGTGTTCGAGCGAGTCGACGAACGCTGGAGTAAGCGGGGGTTGGACGGCACCATTACCGTACTGCTCGATTACGTTTTCGAGTTGTGTGAGATCCCGTCGCTCCTGTTCGCTGAGATACCACTCGATGTTCGTCAGACCCGTGAGTTCCTGGTACAGGTGACTGAGCGACGCCGAGTCACGGATCTCTAGAAGTTCCGTGATATGCTGTCGGGCTTCTGCGATGCGGTCGGGTTCTTCGAACTCGTCGAGTGGTGTTTCACGAAGTGTGTCTACAAGTGGTTCGTCGCCTGCGTTCAGTATGCGGAGGTCGGTGTCGCACAAGCGGTACCGCATCAGGAGCACACGGTTCCAACTGACTTCGTCTTCGAGTCGTGCAAGTCCTTTCAGGTAAGCAGTGACGGTCCTTACGCCGACGGATTCCGTGGCTAAATCGCCAGCCACCTGATACGGGATGCCAGCGGCTTCGAATGCCTCCATGACGGGTGTCGCGTGGTCGTTCTTCCGGACGAGCAGTGCAATGTCGCCCGGATCGTACGCTTTGTCTATGGTCTCAGCCGCGCCACTCAGCAGATTCTGTACGACCGTTCGAAGCTGGGTCGCACCGTTGGCCTCGTCGTCCTCGTTCGGCAGGTCGACAGTCGCGACGGTGTCCCCTTCGTAGGAGGGTTCATCAACACGCGAGAGCGTTTTGTGTTGGTCACGGTATTCGAGTTTCTGAATCGCTTCGTTCGCGAGGTCGAGGATTGGCTGTCGAGAGCGGAAGTTCTCTTCTAACGGTTCGTCAGTGAGTGCCGTGAACGCCCGGTCGAGTTCATCGGTTATATTAGCGACGTGTGCACCGCGCCATTCGTAGATCGCCTGATCGTCGTCACCGACAACAAACAGATTATCGTCAGTGACGAGCGATGTGACGAGGTCAAATTGGAGTCGATCAGTGTCCTGGAACTCATCACAGAACACGTAGTCCCATCGATCAGCAATCTCTTCGCCGACCGGCGAGTCCATCAATTCGGCCGTCTCCACCACCAGGCCATCGAAATCAATGAAATTCCGCTGGACAAGTTCGCGTTCGTACGCTGCGTATCCTGCGGTCAGGTCACGGGCCGTGAGACAGTCCGAGAAGAAGGAATCGAGATGATCGGTGAGTTCAAGATCAAGATCATCTGGAATACCCTTCGGCGCGCCGTTTGCGTATCCGCCGAACAGGTATTTCGGGAGTTTGTAAGCGTTGTCAGGCAGTTCCCGATCGCCTGACTCGTGTACTTCGAACGCAGTTTCGAGTGCGTCACAGAGCTTAATGAGACGGTCGAGGAAGTCTCTCGTACTGGCCTCAATGCCGTCGGTCCCAAGCCCGTCACGTTCTTCGAGTATGTCTGCTCGAGCATCTGGAAGCGAGTCCAGGACGCTCGATACGGAGCGGCCGCCCAGATAGTCACTGGCGATATCCTCGATTCGCTCTGGGAGATCAGCGAGTTCGTAGACACGGTCAGCAGGCCCGAGGAACCTATCGATATCCTCAGGCGTGATCCCACTACGCTTCATCGAGCCGATGAACTTGAGCAACTTCGACGCGGCACCTGATGCGTATCCGTCGCTTCCGTACACATTGGGTTTCACAGACCGGTACTCGATCTCATCGAGGACATCCAGCACGATGGCGTACTTTTCAGCGTCCGTAGCGACCTCGAAGTCCGGGTCGATCCCCGCCTCGTAGGCGTAATCGGTGAGGATCTCGTTGCAGATCGAATGGTAGGTGTATGCATCGATGTCGTACCCAGCCGTGCCGAGTTTCGCGTTGAGTTTCTCACGCATCGAGTCCGCCGCGTTGTTTGTAAACGTCAACGCGAGAATCCGATCTGGGGACACCCCGTCTTCGTCGATGAGGTGCTCGATCTTCCGCACCATTGTGAACGTCTTCCCCGTCCCAGCACCAGCGAGTACCCGCATCGGGTACGCCTCGGAGTTGATGATCGTCTCCTGTTGTGGTTCCGGGGAGACATCTCCTTCCGGTACCGGGTACCACGACGGGTAGGTGTCACTGTCGTCGCTCATTGGCGTACCTCCGTCGACAGGCGATCCGCACACATCTCTCGATAGTCACAGTCGGAGCACGCCTTCTCGTTGATGAGGTCGAATGGTGCTGGTTCGTAGGCTTCACTCGTGATTCCGTCGTGGGCGGCGCGAATGAGCGCCCAGATCGTCTCATAGTGGTCCTCATAAATCTCTGTAGTTTCCCGTGTCCACCCACGAGCAGACACATCGTATCCCGACGGCGTACTCTCGAATGACGTGCTGTTGAGGAGGCCATAGAAACTGAACCGGACCTCCATCCCGTCGTCGTAGAACGGTTCGTTCTTAACGCCCTCGATGTATGCCGCCGTCTGGAAGGCATTCCGGACGCGCTTTGGCTCATGTCCTTCCCCGTCGAGATGATCGCCGAGGTAGTCGGCTGTCCCCGCAGAGAGCATCCCGTGTGTCTTCCGCTTGTAGTCGAAGATGTGGAGGCCGTCATCAGTTCGGATGACGTTGTCTACTTTCCCGTGGAGGCCACGACCATCCACCTCGCACTCTACCCAGCATTCCGTAGCAACTGAACGGCATGCGTGTTTGATTCCGTCGCCACCGTCTGGATCGAAGAAGGACGCGATGGCAGCCCGATTCTCAGTGCGTTGGTACTCTCGGTGGGCAGCAGATTCGTAATCAGCCGGGTCGCTGTGTTCCTCCCACTTTGCGCCGAAGATCTCCAGCGCTCGCTCATGGATCACGTCCGCGGGGTCCTCGCGATCGGTTGCCTCACAGACGTCTTCGATCGTCTCGTGGTAAATCGTCCCCTGATTGAGATAGAGTTCGGTCCGATCCGGCGCGTTCACGTCCTGCACATACCGGTAATCGTACAGCCGCGGGCACATTGCGTAGTTCGCCAACCGCGACGGTGAGAGTGATTCTGGACTCATCGTCGCACCTCCCCGTTAGCGAATTCAACACGTGCACGCAACGCTTTGCGTAACTCTTCGCCACGCCCGCCGCTCTTCTCAAGCATGTCTTGGATCTCTCCGAGTTCTGCTTCTACCTCATCAAGCGACACCGTCACGTCCTGGCTATTCGCGCGACGTACCTCCGCGAGGGCGTCGTCTACCCGCGACAACAGGAAGTCCTCGGCTGCCTGCTCACTCGTAATGTGTGGCTGGTCGGCTTCAGTCACCCAGGGCAAGTCGTCGTAGGCTGCTGTGAGAAACCGCGAGGCCTGCGCCCGCTCTTCGAGTGCCGTGTCCTCGTATTCGTACAGACAACAGTACAGACGTTCGCTCGCAGCTCCAGCTCCAATCGCCAAGCGTCGCCGCGCGTGTTCCGTGTGATACTGAACGAACGGCCGACCAGATGCCGTCGACGTTGTCGGGAACGTCGCATCCACATCCTCTCTATCGAGTTCTGTGACACCTGGATAGTCCGGCATCGACGCGACTCGGTCGGTCGGGAATAACCGCGTCATGAACGGGTCTCCTGGATACTCACTATCGACCAGATTCACCAGAAAGACTGCACGAAATGACTCGTTCTTAATTGCCTGTAAGTGGTCGACGCGGACGCCACCGTCGAGATCCGTCGCACTCGTCTGATTCTGCCGTGGTGCATACTCGTGGGCGCGTTCGAGCATCTGCTTGAATGAGTCCCACGTCGCATCGACAAACACGGTCTCCTCGAGGAACGCAGCCATACGGAACGCCCGCCCTACATTCCCGAACTGTGCACGTGCATCCAGCGGAGTCGCACGTTCCGCGATCCGCTCTTTGAGCCCAGAGTCTGTCGCCCACCACCGTATCGCGTCTTCGAGGCCGTCTCTCTCGCTGATGTGGTCTAATCGCTCCGTATCGAGTTCGGGACCGTACTTGGGCCCATCATACCCATTGTCGGCCGCCAGATGCCGCACGACGGCAAGCAGTTCCCGAATCGCAGGATCATCACCAAACCCGGTGACAGTAGTCGATTCTGCCGAGATCCCGGCGCGTTGGAGTGCTTTGATAGCATCCGTAACAGCGCTGCCGCTTTGCTTGGTCGCGACGGCGATATCATCGTAATCCCAGCCTGGTTGCTCAACGAGTGCTTCGATCTCGTTTGCAATTTCGGCGAGTTGTTCGTCACTAGAATCTGTTGCGAGGACGGACACCGACCCAGTTTCAGGGTCTACTGGGACCGTTTCTTCGGCGAAATAGGCTGCTGTGGCAGCTGGGCGCGTCGATTGTGTCTCCGTTGCCCCACGTCGGGACTCGCTGAACGAGACGTAGTCCGTAACGGGCCCCGTCTCGACCCACGTCCGGCGCACGCTCGCGTTCTCTTCGACGATACAGACGAGGTCGCAGTTCTCTGTGAGAGCGTCGAGATACGCGCGGTCAAGTGCGAAGAATTCCTCAAACTCGACCGCAAGCACGGCATCGAAGTCGACGATATCTTCATAGGCATCACCGGTGAGGACATTGAGGGCCTCAGAGATGAGCTGCCCGCGTTCCATGTGGTCGTGTTCGGCGAGCCACTCGTGGAATCCATCGAGGGCGGCCGTGATATCACGGAGTTCCGGGGTTTCGTCAGGTGCGATGGTCTGCCACGAGATCGTGTCCATTACGGCGTCTATGTCCTCGATGAACGACGGTTTCGCAGCCGCCTGCTGCAGGTACTCGGTCTCCCACTCGTAGTCTCGGAGGAATCGGTACAGGAGTTCTCGGCGTAGCGCGTCGGAGAGAATGACGCGGTCATCGGTCTGATTGAGGACATCGGTTGCATGCACGACGAGCGACGTTACGTACGGCGTCGCCGCACCCGGCAGTTCCTCACCTAACATTTCACGAAAAGTGTCCGTACTTGTCGGTGCCCCCGTGATGACAAGGATATCCTCTGAATCGTGCTCGTTGAGGAGTGTTCGGTATTCGTCCCGTACTGTGCGTTCGACGTTTTGGCTTCCGAACGGTGTTCTCACCAGCTTACCGTCGAAAGTCTGGTGTTCCACACCGGTCATCGACAACCTCCGAATAAAGAAGACAGAACAGTTGTGTATAGCATAGCAGACAGTTCCGAGAGCTATCAGTTAGGTCTTCCTCAAGTGCGCATTTGCCCGAACGCGTCGTTGGAATCAATCATGGCTCTGTAATTTTGCCAGATGAAAACACCATGATTGAATTAATATCGTAAAAATAGAACTTAATCGCATTAGAATTCACACTATTCAATCCATGCACTATGAGATAAGTGATTTCGAGTTGAATCTACACTATATGATATGATATTTAAATTGCTATGTTTGATAGCTTATCCGGCGCGTTGTTCTATTAGTTTGTACTGTTTATCAGAACAAATATTATTACCCGAATACAATATGCGATAGTTGATGTCTGCCGATATAAATTCTAAACACGAGACATATGATTCTCTTGAGAATGAGATTGAAAACAAACCAACTGGATTTCTCTTGGAAGTTCTTCCTGGACCGCTCTACAAGTTACTACTCGGCTCTGCACGTTTATAAACTCCCTTCAGAATGGAGAAAGAGGTGGTCGATTTTTTCCATCAATCCGTCGAGGTCACGGTCTGGCTGATCGCGCACCCACGAGAACATATTGTAAATCGCCT
>NZ_JAQFWV010000102.1:0-8509 GCF_056175805.1 Halohasta sp. A2
TCCGTGCTGCCTGGACAGCACTCGGTGTTCGTCGATCTGTTCCAGCGAACCAACCGCTTGACAGCCGGTTCTTCCGGTAGTTGTCCTTGGATTAGGGCAGCGTTGGTGAGTGGCAACGCCGTCGCGTGGGCGGCTGATCGCCGCCGACAGCGACTGGATGCCGGTAGAACTCCCAGCCACCGTCTTGCTGGAGGCTAGCCAGCCACCGCAGACACAGATTCAGCACTTATTGGAGGAGATCGGGAGGCTCCCGATGTGATCAACTGAAGCTGGATCGAGACACCTTCTGGTTTGTCGCTGTCTGGTAAGCTCGTTGAAACGCGGCGATAGAGCGGGTTTCGCCATCAACGGTGAAACCCAAGATGAGCGACCAGACGAGCATCGTAATGTCGATTTTTCGGTGGCGTTGGACGGCATCGCGCTCGCGCGCGATGCCTTCAATGAGCTCCTCAGGAAAGAGAGAAGTCAATCGGCGTCGTATGAGTGTTGGAGAGAGTTCAGGTAGCACAACCTCTCTCTACGCGGTTTGTGAATATAACCTCATCAAGACGCTGGCGTCTGTCGGTTTCGATCCTTAACCGAACACGGATGGTCAACCGCTAAATTAGAAGTTGTTGAAAAGACCCTGGCGGTTGTTGGATAGAATAGGTTCGCTCCAAGACATGCACACAGTTATTTATAAGCTTTATAGAAAATTTCATTTTTATCTCTACCATCGAGTTCTACAACTGTGAAACCTAAATCTTTTAATTGTTTTTCTATCTCTTTCGGAGAACTCCCAAAATCCTCAACAGAAGGTCGATGATCTTCACCTGGTAAATGAACCTCACAGTACACTGTTCGACAACTTGATGAAGATAGCGTCGTTTCCAAGCCCTCAAGAACAAGTGCCTCTGAGCCTTCTACGTCAATTTTGATTATGTCAGGTGCGGGGATTTCACTCTGAGCAATGAGCTGATCAGCCGTTGTTGTCGGGACTTTAATTGTAGTTTCGGATTCGTTTGCTTCTATCGCTGATGAACCATAGCCCACATCGTCTTCATCTGGCTGACTGAATTCAATATTCCCGACCGAGTTAGAGAGTGCCACATCAACTATTTCGACATTCCGAAGTTGGTTACGAGCGACATCTTGTTCCAGTAGACTAAGATTTGGGGGATACGGCTCAAACGCAATCACCTCTCCATCCGGACAGGCTTTGGCCGCAAAAAGTGTGTACAATCCGGTGTTCGCTCCGACATCATATATAATATCATCTTTTTCGATTTGATTAACGAGGTCTCGCAGTTCTTTTTTTTCGGATTCGAACCGCATTCGATTCCGCTTAACCATCGTGGGAGTTGGAGCAGAAAACGTAACAGTATGTTCATTCAATGTGAATGAGTACCACCCACGAATTGGCATCAATTTGAAAAAAGCGTTCCGATGTAATTTCCGGAGAACTCTCCGAAGAAGCATTGTTACACCGTTTTCTTCATAGATAGACATACACCGACTGATTAAAGATAACACGGTTAAGTACAAGTTACTGTATTAGATTCATATCTGTTTTGGTCACGTTCTGCTATCTTGACCCCAACGTAGTCTGATCAGGACCTAATTTGTCGGTTGGATGAAATCAAAAACTTCAAATTCTCTCTCAGTAACTTGATGTTGGATAGTAACTACCAATAGACGAGTCAGGCACGCGCAAGAACGTTGCTTCGATTAACAACATCCAAACGTTGAGTATTGATGAGTGTGCCGAGTCGATCTACGGACTGCCGAAATTCATTCGAGGAAAATCTCGAAGTTTACTCCCTGAAGGAATTCTCTCGACACTTGGGGACCTATTACTTTATTTTCGGATGCAAAGATTAATTAAACAATTTCATTTTGACCCATTTTTTAATCGATACAGAGAAGGTGAAACTCTTAAGCCCAAAAAATGAAAAGAAACAGTGATAGTAGTAGAGAGGATCATACGGATACTTCAACATTGCTTTTTTTAGATTATCTCTTGACTTTTTAATATTCTCTTCCTCTCTAGCATATAAAAAACTCCTTGAGTAGTATATCCGTGAGATTGCTCTATCAGTCATCTTCTCCTCATGCTTTTTTAACAATCTATTTTGGCCACTAGTTTTCCGTTCTACGTTTCTAGTTATTCCGTTCTCACTTATATGAGAATATGATAGAATATCATCAATTCTAGTCATATAATATCCGCTATTTAAAACTCTGATATAAAACTCATAATCCTGCTCAGAGTCCATCTTTTCATCTAGATATCCGACCTTTTCGAAAATATCTCGTTTGAACGTGGTACACCATATACCCCCAACTACATTCTCTCTAATGATATCGTCGTATTCGACCCGACACTTTTTTCTTGAGATAGCAACTAGTTCATCATCATGGAACGCTTTAGTTGATGTGTATACCCCAGCACATCGTTCTGATTCATTTTCAAATTTGTTGATCACCTTCTCAAGCCGTTTAGGCAGATATTCAGTATCTGAATCTATAAACGAAATATACTCACCCTTTGCATGTTCAACACCTTTATTTCTTGCAGCATTTGCACCTTTATTATGTTGCTTAATATATGTAATACGATCATCATTGTACGATTTTACAATTTCCTCAGTATTATCCGTTGAACCATCGTCAATGATTAACAATTCAAAGTTTTCAAGTGTTTGGTATAAAACACTATCAATAGCCCGGGAGATGGTATTATCCCTATTATATGTTGGTAAAACAATAGAAATAGGTACGTCTTCTTTATTATTTTGACCTTGTTTCATATAGTATATTCAATATGACTGTGTAATTATGTTGTATCACTCAAACACTTCTGTCTATCTCTGAGTGTTGAGTACGTGTTAATAAATCGTGTCGACTCAGATTTATATTCTTTACGAAATTCGATCCATGAATAGGTCGAATCGGCAAAAGGCTCTCGTAGAAGGTCATTACAGGCAGTACCTCGACCGCGTTGGGCAGACTTAGCTCTAAGTCAGGTCACCAGAACCAAGAAAAGAGTCAAAAGACCGTATTTTCTTAAATCCCCAAATGGCTATATCGTCTCAAGAAGCATCAAAAAACCGCTTTGCAGTCTCGTTCGCCAGCACCCCCTGATCAATTTGAATGATATTTATCCCAGGGTTATTATTAGCTTCAACAACCTTTGGGCCATCGTCAGTAACGGCAATATCCCATCCGACATACGGAGCACGGAAATGATGATCGGCCAATTCTCGCGCCACCTCACAAACGACCTCCCACATTGGGATCGTTGTACCAGCAATGTGGCCGTCTGTGTCTGGATGTGTGTCGGTCCGCACAAGTCCGTCATCTGATTCTACGATCGGTCGACCGATAGTCCCGGTTTCCACGTCGACCTGCGAACAGATACCGCCTGCCGACCAGTTGTCGGTCGGTGCTGATGCGTTGGTGCCGAACCGATGCGCGGCGGCCACCACCTCAGGCGTGTGCGTGTCGGGGTTCATTAGCGTCATCACGCGAATTGTGTTCAGCGACTCTGGGAAGATTGCCGAAGCGTACTCGTGCTGCTGTACGCATTCCGTGACCATGTAACCATCAATCGATTCAGTCAGTCCCTTTATTAACGAAGGAGTCACCTCGCACCCATTGAGGTGAACCACATCCCCGCTAGGTTCGAGTTTATAAATACCCTGACCTTGGATTCCGGTGATCGGTTTGAGAATGATCGCGTCACGTGATGCAATTGATGCGATCGACTCGGGGTGCCCATTCATCGAGACGAACGAACCGTCCCGAATGACGCCGTATAGCTCTGGGAGATATTGATCCAACCTCTCCGAACAATATATAAAAGCGAGTTTGTCATCGAGCACGGCACCATATTCTCCGTTCAAATATGGGATTACACGTCGGGCGTGGATATTGTTCAGATATTCATGGGGCTCATTTTGGTCGAGATCGAGCCACACCCACGATTGGGCATTGAAACCGTATCGCCACGCCTGCAACCGGGTTCGAAACGACACGTCGAATTTTTGGGCACCTTTCACGTCGTTCCGCATGAACCGGAATACATCAGATGTCGCAGCCAGCTTGTCGCGAGAAAATTTTAACCCTTCCCAAATGCGCCCCATAACATACCTGTCTATATCCCAGAGAAATAAGTGATACTGCCACTGTCTAGTTACTCGGCTCTGCACGTTTAAGTAGGTCCCAACTATACACCGTATTGACAGCAAATGCTGCCGATCACGGACTTCCTATCGTGTACTGATCCGCTGGACGACTTCGACTCGCTGTCATATCACCAGACTCATCACGCCAAAACGTACGTGACAGGTCTTGCTGCGGCCCGCAGCAAGACCGTGACCGGGATTGCACGAGAAGTCCTTCCTGCTGGAAGTGATCGGGCCCTCAACAAGTTTCTCACCGAGTATGACTGGGACGAAGACCAGCTTAATCACGAGCGGTTAGAGGAACTGCAAAATCACGGGCAAACACGGTGGTTAAAGAAAGGCTACATCGTCATCGACGATTCAGTGTTCCAGCGAACCGGGAAGGAACTTCCCGGTGCTGGCAAATTCTACGATCACAGCGAAGGAGAGCCCGTCTGGGGCCAAGATCTTGTCTACTCGTTCTATACTGACGACAAAACGTCCTATCCACTCGTGTTTCGTCAGTACGAGAAAAGCGACGAAGACAAAGAAGACGAGAACGAGACGAAGTACGATCTCTCTCGAGAGATGATCACGGAACTGGAAGACGAGGTAGGTGTGCCTGCGGACACCTACCTCTTCGATTCGTGGTTCGCGCACGACTCTGGATTGATTAAACACGTCGAATCATACGGCAAGGACTGGATCGGTCCGCTCCGGAGCAACCGGCAGGTGACCTACGCGAACAAAGAGATGCGCGTCGATGCGCTGGAAGAGCGCATCGACAAGGAACCACGTGAAATTGGCGACGAAATCTACAAGATATGGACAAAGACGCTCTCAGTGTCGAAATTAGGCGAGGTTCGGCTAGTGATCGCCGAGAAGGTGACTGACGAGGAGGAGGAAGAGAACCCTGTCAAGTACCTTGCAATGAACAAGATTGACGCTCCTTCAGCTCATATCATTCGGAGCTATTCCTACAGATGGCGAATAGAGACGTTTTTCGAGGACTCGAAGCAGGATTTAGGCTTAGGAGACTGCGAGGTACGTGATTCTGAGGGAGCCAGTCGTCACTGGCACCTTCAGATGCTCACCTACAGCCTCCTTCGTCTTGGTCCGGAATCGAGCGTCTCGGAGCGACTCGTCTCGAAAGCCTCGTCGCTCCGAGCACAGTTTGAACACGGGCTCAAAGAGGCGATTTACAATATGTTCTCGTGGGTGCGCGATCAGCCAGACCGTGACCTCGACGGATTGATGGAAAAAATCGACCACCTCTTTCTCCATTCTGAAGTGAGTTTATAAACGTGCAGAGCCGAGTTTTGAGACACCTCGATGGGGCGAGAGCCAGAATCGAACCAGCGATCCATGGCTCTCGCAGGTATTCACGTGAACCTCTTCATCAACATACTCGCCGTCACTATGGACGACGTATTCACGGGTGAATGCGTCGTCCTCCTCAAGCGGTTCGTACGCCCGAAAGCCATCGGTATAGACAGTCAACGACTCCTGTTGGCGGTCAGCCAGCAGGAGTCGAATTGTCGATTCATCGGCGGCTTTCGTGGGGATTACATACCGCTCACCGGTGCCGCGATCTGCGAGAATAAACACGGGTGGCTTGTCAGCTGCGTATGATCCACGCCCGCGCGTGGAGAGGCCACGCGAGCGCGACGGTCGGTCGCGCTCGCGACCTTTGAGTCCAGCTTTCACGTACAGCTCGTCGATCTCAACCGGGCCTTCGAGGTATGGCAGAGGCGCGTCCAGCGCCCGTAGGAAGCGCTGGACGCGCCGGTAGACAGTCTTGTAGGAAACATCGATTCCCAGTCTAGCTGTCTGAGAATGGTGTTGAAACGGATGTAGGTGTAGACAGCGAGGAACCATTTTCTGAGAGCAACCGCTGAGTGTTCAAACACCGTGCCAGTCTGATCGTTGAACGTACGGTCGCAATTTTTACACCGATATCGCTGAAACACTCGATAGCTGCCGTACCGAATCACGGATTCGGCACGGCAGCGTGGGCAATAGACGCCGTTACACCAGCGAACCTGTTGGAGCAGGTTCGCGGCTCGACGCTCCGAGACAAACGTATTGATTGGGAACATCGTTTGTCGGGTGACACGAACGTGTCACCCTTGCCTACTGTGACTTTCAGCTACTGCTAAGACCTGACCAATAATCCACTACCCAAGAGCGACAACGAAAGTCTGTACGAGGCCACCCACTTGTACGGAGGTGATTTTTAAAGATAATCAAGCAGTGCCCACATCTCACCTGGTGTTTAAATCTAGTGAGGACTCTAAGACCGTAATTAAGGCATACAACTGCTGTGTGTGGTTTTCACCGTTGAGATGAGCGATGTAACAGTCTTGGGCAGCATCGTAGTCTAAGTACGGAGACGCACGAATCCGATCCTCATTTTTTTCTAGTATATTTCCAACAAATGAATGCTGGCGAACTAGTGTTTCGTGATTAGGCCATGATCCACTACCACCACCTATCGAATCTTCAGTCTCACTCAAACAGAGTGCTCGTTCAATCTTATTTTGGAGTGCAGATGTCTTTCTCACATAGTGTTTCATATAATACGGGTAATGAAGAGGCAGACCGTGACCCGGGTGAGGAATCGAAGCGAGTTCTGGGTTGAGTTCATACAATGCTGCTCCAACAATATCCCTTTTGTACCGATACGAACTCGGCACTTGAAGAGCAAGGTCTATTATACGATTGTCTAGGAATGGATACTTTGTCGGGATCATTTGGTTAAGGGTCTCATAGAAAATAAATGTTTTGACATTTGTTATTGGATAACTCACGCCGAAATCAATCATTGCATTCCATGATTGATAATTTACACCCCCTTTTTGAACTGATTTCCCTCTTCCCCTGATTCGTTTCTTAAATGTCTCTCTCGGGTTCAACTCATCTACAAGGTATGGCAGAGGACAATTATATTCTCCGACTTCCCAATTACTTACTGCATCAAAATATGCTTCAGAAGAACGAATTCTTCGAGGATTCGAGGAAGGGAAAAGATGGTTCACTAATGGGAATGGATAGGACCTCTTCGGGACGTATGTGCCACTCAATATTGTGTCACTATATTGGCCACAATATATTTCTTCAACTTGATTGGATAGTTCGTCAATAAAACCAACAGCATGAGCATGAAGAGGGAGTCCATTAAAATTCGTGATTTTACTGGCAATATTAAAAACATCGGGATAATAATCCTTTGTTCGTTTTAGAAATTCAAACTCTTGGGACAGAGCGTTGGCTACTTGCTGCGCTGTCTGAGCTTCTCTGTTGCCATCCAACTGCTCGTTCATATGGAACGCAGTAACATTATCTTCCATCGATGCTAGAAGAAGTCTAGAATCAGACCCTCCACTTAATAAAATTCCTGAGTCTCGATTTTGAACGGAACGGTCGTCCACTGCGTCTGCAAATACCCTATTAAATTGGCGAACAATTTCCGAGTACGTACTTTTTTTCTCAATCGGTACTGGCCACCAATACTGCCAGCTATCGACGAGATCTCCATTTATGTCGAACATCAACACTGAAGCGGGTGGGGCCTTTTTAATTCCACTGACGGGCGTCTCTACACCGGATACATGACTAAATGCCAGGAACTCCGCGAGAAACTCTGGATTTGCTTTCAGACTAACTTCGGGATGAGCAGCAAGTGATTGCAGTAGTGACGAAAAAACGGCACATCCATCTGAAGTCCGTGTATAGTATATTGGCCGGGATCCTAACCGGTCTGTAAACAGAGAAACAGTTTCAGATTCATGGTCATAGATAACTCCCGAAAATTCACTATTCAATCCTGCAATGAAATTCAATCCATAGGTCTCGTAAAGGGATGCGCAGTATTCGGCATCACTTTGATTGCCCGACCGGGGTGTATATTCTCCTTGGTATTCGTGTCCAAGTATATCACCCCAGCACCAAATTGAGACGTCTTCCGTGGTCGCTGGTTGCTCATCAAATGCGACTGCATGATCTACATACCCAATTTCCAGAGGGTTATCACGAAACAGTGACTCTCGTTGATTACTAAACGTGTTGATCGAATTAGCAAGGTCAGTAATATCTCCCCTCTGAGAACCAATAAGTCCACAGAGTCCTGCCATTGTCCATTAGTTAGCACATTAACCATATAAATCAACTCATCTTGCTCTGTTGAACGCCTACGCCGTCTGTGAATTATATTGTTGGTACGTGTTTACCCCCAGACAGATATCGCCAGTCTCTCGTAGGAACACCCTGACTGGTACTGTAGACCGATGCACCAGGCGAGCAAACACACTCCTGAGGGATGGTCTCCAAGCAGGAGACCATCCCGTCTCGCCTGTTAATGACCT
>NZ_JAQFWV010000103.1:0-8188 GCF_056175805.1 Halohasta sp. A2
TGAGCGGTGAGTTGTTCCACCTGAAGAATTCAGTGAAGAAACACCGTCCAGAAGAGGAGTATTCGGCGATCCGCAAGCGGATCGCCCGAACACGCGAACGGATTGAGAAGACGACTTGGCAATTGAGCCAGTTCGGTTCAGAGAAAGCAGCAGCGTACTTGCGGCGGGGATTACCGTCGATGCAGACGTTTGCTGAGAAAGCACTCGACGGGATCGAGGTGCGGTGGACCTCGAATCCCGTCGAACGGGCAATGGGAGAAGTCGCTAAACGATGCAAGCGAGACTGGATGCAGTGGAATCGAGATGGATTGAATGCAGTGCTTCAGCTCCGACTGGTGAAGTACCAAGACCCAGATCGCTACACCCAGTTTTTCAATGAGGTTCTGTGTGAATCACTCCACGAGAAGATTCACTGTATCGCCTCGGTTGAGGCTACTGGAGGTGAAGTCTAAACGGTTCTGAGACGCGACCAATGTGTTGTTCCCATACAGGCGTCGGCAGTTCCTTGTCGAGCGTTGATTCGAGGGTTTCGACCTCGATGAGTCATTGGTTCCGCAGTTCGCGATCTGTGAGTAACCGAGCCTGTGAGGCAAGTTTATGCCGTGTCTCGGCAACGTTCCCTGCGAGCCGCACCGAGTCCGGCCCGAATCGTCGGAATATCCCCGTCGACGATCGCCGTTTGGTCGAACAGTAACCGGAGGTTGCAGCGGGTCTCACTGGTACCGAGTTCATCGAGGCTGGCGATCCGGTACGTCGAAGCCGTCTGACCCTCGCGTTGGCCGATTAGGTGTCGCTTGTGTCGGCGCTGATTGTCTGTGAGGTCGTCGAAGACCGATCGGTAGTTGATCGTGAATGCCGCCACCGCAATCGCCGACAGCACAACCACGGCGATCAACAGTTGAATAGATTCAACGTCGACGGTCGAACTCGCGCCGGTCGACCTGCTGTGTTTAAGATGACGACCTCACCAAGTGTAGAGGCGACTCCCGCCACAGTGAGTATCGAGCCGTCCCCGAAGACGTTGTTTTTGATGTCGAACGCGATTGGGTCTAAGTCGCCCATAGACAGGGGGTTCCAGCCTACCAATATGAACTTCTGAGTGTGATTTCCGAATCGACCGAAACCTGCGCTCCCAGAGTCGACTCGACTACCGGCATATGATGGTTAGTGAACCAACAGTCTTACATTGATGGCTCTCAAACCAACAATTGAGGAATGAGCCTCACAGAAGATGAGTTGGATGGGTACACCCTCCGAAAGCGGTACGCTGACGGGACGTTCATTCGGCTAATGATCCGCCGGACATCCGATGTGGCGTACCCATCGGGGTGGCGGTATGCGTTCCACTACGGGGCAGTAGCTCCTGACGCTGTCGACGGGCCGACGCTCGACGACGGGACGATCCGCCGGTACGACAACGCCCACGAAGACACCAAGGGCCACGAACTCCACGTTGCGCCCGATCCAGAACCGGTCGATGTGAGCTTCCCCGGAATAGTCGAACTCTACGACCAGTTCTGGGAAGAGATCCCGAAAGCCCGAATCAACCTGTGAGACTCACTCAAGGAGATACAATGACACTATCCGACGCATTCGACGACACCACAACGTCCGACACGCTACTGGTTACGGTACAGAGCGACGATGAACTCTACCGCGATGGCCGCGAAGCAGTTGATCGGCTTACTCGTGGGGAGGCTGTCGACCAGCCCGATACGTTCGCGTTCGAGACATCCGAACTACTATTCGAGACGTTTAACCCTCGGACAATGGCGTTACTCGAAACCATCTCTGATTCGGAACCTGAGAGCATCCGCGAGACGGCACGGCTCGTCGACCGTGATATAAAGAACGTCCACCAAGAACTCACCGAACTCGACCGACTCGGCGTGATTCGATTTGAGAACAGTAGCCGATCAAAGCGGCCTGTGTTCCCTTACGAGGAAATCGTGATTAGCCTCCCATTCAACCACGACGGAACACGGGATACAGCACACGCCTGAGAAAACCGTGCTCGTAGACTCGTCGACGGCGTCGACGAACTGCAACTCAGCGACTAACCATCCGTTAATGATGTCTTACAGTTTTCGACCGAATCTGCGACTTAATTCAATTTGAATTGTCCTTTTAAGTGGTGAATTGTAATGTATATCGTACCAAGGCTACGCAGAAGCGGTCCATCCCGAAATACCGGCTCGACGTTACCCTCGATTTATCGACCCGGTTGAACACACCTGAAAGACCCTCGGTATTGGTTAATTGCTGCGTCTCCGAAAAGAGTGAAGAAAATCAATTCTTATTCATCTCTATCTATTTCATTCTGAGACAATTTGCCAGACAAGGGACCGACCAACATCTTTGCTTGTTATTTCATTTCGCTCTTCAAGATCCTTGAGACGGTTTAGTGCTTGCCGGTGACTGCAACCCGCGAGATCAGCAATTGCCCCTGTTCCTGCTACTCCTCCTTCACGCTTGATCGCATCAATAAAATCTTCGTCACTGTATGAGTCCGTATATTTTCCACTCTCATCATCTCGCTCTCGGGGCATTGATTCCACAAAAAACACGTGCCTGTAAGTAGGTATTGGTAGTACGCACACCATTTCGTAGTTAGGTAATGGAAACGTTTATACCAATTCGTGAGTAAGAAATGGATAGGAAACGAGTTCCACGGGACATACTGTACGAAGCAAATGTCCGGGTGGTGCAACACCCGAACTGGGTTTCCTATGGATTGACCCATGTTGATAGAGAAAACTGCTGGACTTGAGAATTCCGGCATAGACAGACAGCACAGACTACAGATTACATCCCGCAAACGGGGTGTCGACCTGTGAGTTCGACGCCACAGACGGTCGACGCACCGGCGAAAATTGCGCAGATTCCGTCGCTACTCACAAACTCCTGTCGAGCGATCCTGGATGCCTTCGGCGAGAACATCATCCAACTCAACGCTCACGGGAGCGTCACAACAACGAACCAGACGATCATCGACGAACTCGCAGTATACGGCTTCATCCGCGAACAGGAGACGAAGCACCGACTCACGTTCGATTACACCCAACTTCAGAATTCGGATGGAACTGGCGTATCGAATCCACTCGACGAGGGGGCTCAAGAATCGATCCTCGATCACGTCAACGCAATTCTCGGTGTCGAATCACACACCGTCGAGCCGGATCTCGCAGTCACCTCAGTGACGATTCGAATCACCGAGGACCGGCTTAGAGAAGTCACACCCGCCCAAACGTCGGAGTTTGACCTGCAGTTTATCGCCGATCCGGCTGAGGAACCACTGCGAGACAAGACACGTCGACTCAACAGTGAGCGTGGACTCTACAACGAACTCGGGTTCAACATCCAGAACTTGAACTTGCGCTCAGTCGTTGAGACAAAGACAAAGTTCACCCAGCAGTCGGATGGTCGGTATTTGAGCTGGCGTGGACCAGAGGACATCCGCCCGCGATCTCCCGAACGGCTGGCGATTCGAATCAACAAACACATCCTGCCCGATTCGTACGGCACGCTCAAACCGTATCGTGTTGTTGACGATACGATCCTCGAACTCGCCGAGGACGAAGTCGACACGCTTGCGGACCGCCTGGAGTCTTCGTCGACGGGAGGTGACAACTAATGGATGGTGTCCAGTTCAGTGTAGACCCGGAGGCCGATGAGGGATTCTTTGTTATTGTTGGCGATGAGCTCACCGTCTACGAGCAGTACGACACAGCAGTCGCTGACGTTCAACAGAAAGTCTCGACGGACACTGAGAGCTTCCTCGCCGAAGTGATGATTGACAATAACGGGAGCGATGATGTTGCAATCAGCCTCGAACAGGTTGGCTGGCAACAGATCATCCAGGACATGGCTGGCTCGGAGGAGGCCAACGAGTCATGATACGACGCGCCGAACTGCCCGTTGAGGCGTTAACGCTCGATCCGATGCAGTCCAGAGAGCGCGCCTGGAGCGGTGATGAACTCGACCAGCGATTAGCAGAATCAATTGACGATGATGGCTTGTTCCACGATATCATCGTGCGGCCGCTCGACGATGTTGATCTCAGTGTCGATCTGGGGGTAACTACAAACACAGAGACAGACACTGATAGTGACGACAGCGTCGAGACAAGCAAGCAGGGTGAGCACTCGACCGAGCAAGCCGAATACGCCATCATCGCAGGCTCGCGGCGATATCATGCAGCAATGGAGGCTGGCTACGAAACTATCCCGTGCAAGATTTTCGAGGCGAACGACCTTGATGCAGCGTGGACATCGCTGACGGAGAATACGGACCGAAGAGAACTCTCCGAACAAGAGATCGCCCAGCAACTCAAACTCATCTACGAGTTGGTTCGCCCGCGGGATGATCTTCATTCGGACGAGAATACATCGGAATCAGAGACTAACACGAGTGGAGGTGACCAACAGCGATTCGAAACCGAGCGAGAAGCACTCGAATATCTCGCCCGGCGGTTCCGCGGCAACGACGGTGACAACGCTGTCAAGGTCGTCACCGAGCATCTCGAAACAGCCGCGCTACCGCCGATCCTCCAGTCATTGTTCAAGGATCCAGAGAATCGGTCGGCACAAGAGCGGATGGCGTTGGATAACTACGGGGTCGATACCCAGAGCAAGCTGGGAAGTGGCGAAGGAAAATCAGGAACCTCACGCGAGGTGGTTGCACTCCACGAGACATTGGGATCAGTCCTGGAGACGGATTCGGTTGATCCAACTGATGCTGTTTTAGAGACTGTGGGGTCGCTCCAGTTCGACAAGATGTCCGAGAACGAGCTCCGGCAGACACTTCGACAGTTCCGCCACGAGGCGACCGCAGAACTCTCGGAGTCCTCACCGGTGGACCAACGCGAAGCGTTTTCCGAGACATTACAGCGGCATTCTGAGGAGGCCAAAGAGCTGTACGTGGAAGTAGAACCGTCACGGCCGTTCAAGAGAGTTGATGTCATGGGTCCAGAAACTCAACGCCACAGCCGGTGGCACGTCCAGGCGATGCGAAGTCGGGGGATCAACACACATAGTGAACTGGTACGGAGCCTCTACGAAGAACGTCTCGAACAGCTGGCCGACGAAGAGGGGTGGGTCTGAGTATGGTCGAAACACGAGATGGGTCTGAGGTCGACAAAGAGAAGCTCCCGTCGACCTTCGATAAGCTAATTTCGGTCGACAAATTGGTCCACGGAGAGCATAACCCACGTCGGGTTCGGCCGAAAGACTCACTCCGCAAATCGATCAGCCGTGATGGGTTGGATCGACCCTTGATCGTCCGTCCGGATCTCCAACGAGAGGTGTATCATATCACGGACGGCTGGCAGCGATACCAGGCCGCGACTGACTGTGGCTGGGAGCGTCTCCCAGTCAAGGTGTATGAGACTGCGTTGGACGCACTAAAGGCAACTGAGACGGCCAGCATCGTTCGTGAGTGGTCGACCTACGAGTGGGCCAACTACTGCCAGTCATTGGCAGAGCAGTTCGATGCGGACTCCCGAAGCGCGCTGATCGAGCGAGTGGCTGCCCAGACGATTCATTCACCACCGACGGTGCGTCGATATCTGGACGTCATGTCGTTGCCCAGCGAGCTGCATCCACTACTGAAAAACGGGCCAGAAGGCAGTACACAGGAGTGGGCGATGGTACGCAACTACAATGATGACGTGCGACAATACTGCGGTCTGTGGTGGACAGTCGCCGCACAGATCGCCCGCGGCCAGTCCGCAGTATCTCGCTCTCGGATTGTTGCCATTGCAGCCCAAGCCGTCGAGTTCGAGCTTGCGACTGACGCGATGGAGTTTGTGGAATTAGCACTTGAGAATCCACACGCTGATTTGGATACGCTCCGCAGACAAGTCCTGTTAGGGAGTCACCACAGCCAATACTTGTCAGTGCCACGAGTGCCCGTTCGTCTGGAGCCAGACAAAAAACAAGCAATAATGGACTACTGCCATCAGAACCGAACGTCGTTGTCGGAATTTGTAATTGAAAAAATAGAATCGCTGGCAGACGAAATCATTAATGAGGAATCGAAGTAGATGATTTAGTTCCGTCGAGGGTTTTACAATCTATTGATCGTGTCGCAAAGTCCTTCAATATGCTAATATCGGCGCTGTCTTGCGTTCACCAGAGCAAAGGTTATTGTCCGATATTGTCTCTGAGTTGATCATATCATTGTAAGATGGGTTTACTGAACGAGATACAAAAAGGAAACAGAATAAACCAAAAGGAAATAGATGCTAAATCACTCAATATTGAACAGTTTCAATCTTAACAAGTACCTGGGATATCAGTCACCCAAATAGTAATTCGATGATCTACATTTCCCAATAAATATAATTTATATGAGTATCCTATCTTGAGTTACACTAATTTAAAAATGATTAATTGATTAAATTAATGTAGTGAATATATAGTATATCAGACGATAACGTCACATATCGTCTGTCTTGCTTGTGGATATTGGAGAAAATGTTTGTTATATACAAAGCGTTTTCTTTACCTCTAATGGACTGATCTCAAACATTATCTAATATCTGTTTGTTTGAGTATGTATAAGAAAATTAATCTATCGGCCTACTCTTAGTGGATATCTCCTCTCAAATCCTTCTTATAAGACCTTGAATTCATTAACATGACGGCTTGACTATTGCTCAAGCACGGTTATATAATAAGTATCAATGTGGGATGTGTAAATCTATCTAAATGATTAATTTAGACAACTATTAAGATAGTCACAAAAAATGCTCTGTATAACTGTGTTTGGACACGACACATTGGTTGGAAAATTTAGTGTTTATATTTTTAAAAGTTATTTTATTATTCTCTAACTCTCCCACCAATGTATGAATCTAGGTGGAGAACGATCTCAATATATAATGGTGACTCATGGTTGTCTCTGAGTGTGTTAGAAGTCTGCTCTTTGCACGTTTGTATAATAACGTGCAAAAATTTGGCTCTGAGACGAGAATAACCCCTGTTGAGGACCTCTATCAACAGCAATAAGTGCATGATACTCATGAGTAACACGCAATGCGAACCGAACGGAACAAAGATAGCTCCTGGAATGTCTGGCTCTCACGGAGCGAATACGAGGTACTCCCTCGGGAAGCCGAGACGTTCGAACAGGAAGTAGCTATCCGGCTAATGGGCGATTGCGGGCTCCGTGTCCAGGAAGTACTTGATGTCAACCCCAAGCACGTTTCCAGAATGAGCGACGGCAAGCACTTCGAACTGAAAGTCGTCGGTGGAAAGGACACTACGGGTGAGTACACCGGGGGTAAGTACCGTGAGACATGGCTTCCACGGGATGTTGAGGCAACAATCAACCGCTACATCCAGCAGGCTGGGATTGACAATGATGAACGCTTAGTGCCAAAAGCCAAGCGAACCATCCAGTACTGGGTAGAACAGACAGCCGAGAAAGCAGCTGAAGAAACTGGAGACGATGACTACCGACGTATCTCAACCCATGATCTACGCCGGTGTTGGGCCAATCACCTCCTTGTCGAGCAGAACGTCAGCCCACGGATCGTTATGGCTCTTGGAGGCTGGAGTTCCTATGACGCTATTGAACCCTATCTCGCCGCTCCAACTGAACAGAACATCATCGAATCGATGCGAACCGCACTCCAGTGACGTGTCTCAGGCGTTTAGCCCATATTCGCACGTCTCACGCGCACGTGCGTACCGCAAGGTCGTAGTAATACTCTCCAAACACTCGAATATCGCACCGCGGTAAGGTGGTCTGTGTGATATACAGTATATCGCTATATCGATTTTCTAGATTGAGGTTTCACGCAGAATTAGATTGTCATACAGATTCAGTGGCCCTATTGCTGGGTTTGAAGATAGACACCTAATTCTCGATATATGTCGTCAACAGTGGAATAAGTCGCTTTTGCAGGTTGTTGGGTTATCATCCAGTCTTTGAGAGTCAACACAGCCCATGGCGAGACATGCGAGACCTTCGGTAGTCTTCCTTCCTCTATTCTCTCTTCGGTGAGCTCGATAGCTTGTTCCCGAGCTGTTGTCGTGACAATAGCTGCAATATATTCTCAGTTGATCACATCGGGAGCCTCCCTATCTCCTCCAATAGGTGCTGAATCTGTGTCTGCGGTGGCTGGCTAGCCTCCAGCAAGACGGTGGCTGGGAGTTCTACCGGCATCCAGTCGCTGTCGGCG
>NZ_JAQFWV010000104.1:0-7876 GCF_056175805.1 Halohasta sp. A2
ATAAAATTAAACGTCACGAGTAAATCCTTACGCAGTATAGTGTTTTCAGCTAGATAAATTTGCCGTGATGAACGCTCAAGAGCTACAGAATCTGACGTTTCTGTCGGTGTTTCTTGGACAGGCTGTGTAGTAACGGAATTCACAGAGCAAGCGATTCTTACAGTCGTACTCCGACATGAACAAAAATTATAAATACTCGTTAGCGAAATTCACAGCCACAATGCCCTACGAAGGATATAGCGATCATTTTAACAAAAAATTGATAATTAGTGTCGCGTTGACTGGGGGTCACCACGGAAAGGAGGCGAATCCGAACCTTCCCGAGCAACCCGACGAGATAGCCCGTGACCTCAAAGCGTGTGAAGAAGCCGGTGCATCCATCGTCCACATCCATGCTCGTGACGATAACGGTGAAGGAACCAAATCAGTTGCGCGGTTTCAGGAGATTCGCGACGCCATCGACGAGTACTGCGACGATATCATCGTGAACTTCACTACCGGGGGTGGCGGCATCTGGTCCCGTGAGGAACGAATTGCACCGGTTTTGGAGACGGAGCCTCGCCCGGAGATGGCGACGGTCGACCTTGGGCCAATCAACTTCGGCCAGACACGGACGGCTGTGAATACGCGAGAACAGAACGAAGAATACACAGCGACGATGCTTGAGGCGGGCGTGAAACCAGAACTCGAACTATTCAATCCTGGGCATATCCCCGAGATGGAGCACCTGATCGAAAAGGACCTTCTCGAACCACCATACTGGTGTACGACTATCTTCGGGATGCAAAACGGGATGCCTGCTCACCCGAGAAACGTCATCAACTTCGCTGACAACCTCCCAGCTGAAAGCGAATGGCAGGCGCTTGCACTGGGCCGTCACCAACTCCCACTAACGACAACCGCCATCGCACTTGGCGGACACGTCCGCGTTGGGATGGAAGACAACATCTACTATCGGAAGGGGGAGCTTGCAGAGAGCAACGCCCAACTCGTCCGACGGTCGGCGCGAATCGCAGGAGAGATGGAACGCCCGATCGCAACGGCAGCAGAGACCCGAGATATCCTCGGCTTGTAACCGAAGTGGCCGATTTTTCAGCAGGTTTCGGCCCGTAGGTGGGCCAAAGAAGGCAACGAGTCTATTCGTCATTATCGAATAGTAACGATACATTCCCGAATATCGACTGGCACAGGACCTCGATCGAGCATATCTGTCACGAAATTCTTTGATTTTTGGTGAATGTGACTCCCTTTCGACTCTTCCGAGATTATCCCCAGTCCGTTAACACGGGTTGTTGATTTTACAATATTACTATCAGAGAACACAAAAACACCCATATGAATGTCTATGTACTCAAAAATACAACAAAATAGCGAGTATCGCATGTCGAATTTTAGCTGATCGTTGAACACAGTCCATTCACCAATCACGAATTTTAAGTACTAATCGTCGACTGGAACACATCAGCATATAAAAGAAAGACTGTATTGGTGTCGCATAGCACATCAGCGACGAGAATAACATACGAACACCAGCTACAATTCGACAATAGTGAATTATATATACCATACGTGATACTCTTTAGCATGACCAAAAACGGTGGCCGGACGCTGAAATCGACGAAAACGACGCTCGAAATCATCGAGCGTCTACGGACGTTAGATGGTGCTCGAGTAACAGAGTTGGCAGATGACCTGGGTAAAGCACCGAGTACCGTACACAGCCATCTCTCGACTTTACTTGAAGAGGAGTACGTCGTCAAGGAAGGGGACGTATACCTGCTCGGTCTTCACTTCCTAGAACTCGGTGACTACGTTCGCACCCGCAGGGAAGCATATGAGATTGCAAAATCGTACACGGAACAGCTCGCAGCGGAGACAGAGTGTCGTGCCGTCTTCGTCGTCGAAGAGAACGGACGAGGTGTCTATCTCCACACGTACTCCGGAAAACATGCTGTTTGGCAGTATTCGACCATCGGGAAACGGTTCTATCTCCATCAAACTGCGTCAGGAAAGGCGTTGCTGTCTGGGCTCCCCGAATCATCCGTCGAACAAATTATCGAACAGTGGGGACTCCCACAAAAAACTGAGAACACGATCAGCGATCCGACCCAACTCTACGACGAGATCGAATCGATCAGAGAGCGAGGCTACTCGTTCAATCGTGAAGAGCAACTCAATGGCGTAAAGGCGGTTGGCGTCCCTGTGACTGGCCCCCAGAATCGTGTAATCGGTGCGTTCAGCGTCGCAAGCCCAGCAAACAGGATGAGCAGCGAGTGGTTCGAAGAGGAGTTACCGAACATCGCTCTCGGGGTCGCAAACGAGTTCGAACTCGAATACTCGTTTTCGTAAAAGTGAGCTAAACGTTACAAGCTTAGTATTGTAATCTATATGCAGTGGCGTTCGTGATTTCTACGGGTATACACTGTAGAGTCAAATTACAGTACTAGTATTGTAATTTCTAATGTGATATCTATCGGGAGGTCTCGGGATGATGCTGCCCTATCTCGGATGATTCCGGCAAATCAGATGCGAACACAACTGACTACGCTGTGTTCAGAAAATTTTAACGTCACCATGATCATCGGCACCGATTTTATGAATGAAATTAATTTACATATTTGGAAATATAACACACATTGACACCATTATGCGATATGAACTTAAACTATAGTGCCTGATTTTCTGTATATGAGTCAATAAAACGAAGAAATAGTTAATTAAAGATGCCGACCTGAACATATTTGACTCTCCTGTACGAACTTTCAGTAATGACCACCAAGCAGGACGAAAACCGACGGCAGAGTAAAGTGGAGAGAGTAATCGAAACGTACGATCTCGAAAACTTCGGTGAAGAACTCGCGAGGCGATGGACAGCTCCCGAAGATGGTGATAGTCTCAGAACTCTCGCTGATCTTATGAATCAGAAGGTTATCAGCGCAGCCTTACGAGAGTCTAACGCTGAATTTTTGCAGGGCGAGGTGGAAAATATGTATACAATATTAACAGACGACGAGACCACAGAAGGGATGCGAGTTCAAGCAAAAAATACGCTCGAATCGAAGGGGGTGGATGTGGATCAACTACTCTCGGATTTTGTCTCTCATCAAGCGGTGTACACGTATCTCACGGATATTCGAGATGTGTCAAAGGAAGCAAAATCAACCAACCGTGTCGACAGCGTGATCCAATCCGTTCAGAAGCTTCGTGGTCGGTTGGTAGCCGTGATTGAGAGAAGTCTTACGTCTCTACGAAGCACACAGAAACTTCGACTCGGTGATTTCGACGTACTCGTTGATACCCAGGTATACTGTAGAGACTGTGGAACTCAGTACGAAGTTATTCAGTTGCTTGAGCGAGGTGGGTGTGACTGTGATACTGAAACAGATTCTGAATAAGTACGTTACACGAGATATTTTGCACTGCTAATTACGGGTACTCCTGTGGTTTTATATTATAGTGATTGCTATAATCGGCTATGAGTTCAGAACAGATAACCGAATCTACTATTCACCTTTCGGTAGAAAACATCGGTGGCATCGACGAACTCTCGGCATCGTTTGAACAAGGTGTGACGGTCCTCGCCGGGCGCAATGCAACGAATAGGACTTCACTCCTACGGTCAATAATGGCCGCTCACGGAAGCGATGATGTGGCACTGAAAGGAGACGCAGATGAAGGATTCGTCGAACTCACTATCGGTGACGAAACGTATACCCGAACGTTTGAGCGCCAGGGGAACGCTGTAATCACTGGTGGAGACCCGGTTCTGGGTGACACAGAACTTGCAGACCTCTTTGCGTTCTTGCTTGAAACGAATGATGCTCGACGCGCAGTCGCAAACGAGGAAGACCTCCGAGATCTCATTATGCGACCGGTCGACGTTGAGTCGATCAACGAAGAAATCACGGATCTCCAACAGCAAAAGCGAGAGATTTCCGACGAACTATCGACCCTCGGTACGCTCTCGGAGAAACGGCCAATGCTTGAACAGCGCCGTAACAAACTCCACGATCAGATCGATGAGAAGGAAAGAGAACTCACCGAGAAAGAACAGGAAGTAGAGGAGTATGATACGAGTGTAAGCGAACAGCAAGAGACAGAAAGTGAACTCGAGTCGAAACTCGATGAGCTTCGAGAGAAGCGACGCGAGATCAACGATGTCGACCGCCGAATTCGGACTGAAAAACAGAGCCTGGAGGCACTGGAGTCCGAACAGGAAGAGTCAGACGAGAACGCTGATGAGCTCCCGGATGTCGCTGAGAACCGAGTGAACGAGTTCGAATCTGAAATCAGCCGACTTCAGAGTCGCCGGCAGGAAACCCAGGTGACTATTAACGAACTGCGGTCGGTGATCCAGTTCAACGAAGAGATGCTCTCTGGGACGTCCTCCGACGTTGTGGAGGCACTTCGCGGGCCAGAATCGAGTGACAGTGACAGTGTCACTGATCAACTTCTCGCTGATGAACAAGTCGTCTGTTGGACGTGTGGGTCGGAAGTTAACACAGACGAGATCGAATCCACCCTGGATCGGCTTCGAACGCTCCGTGAGGAGAAACTGGACAAGAGTCGTTCATTCAAGCAGAAGATTTCCGAACTGCAAGACGAGAAGTCAACGTATGAGCAACGTCAGCGTGAGCTCGACCGCATCGAGCGCCGACTCTCAGAAATCGAAGGAGAACGGGAGAGCCGTACCGAGCAGATCGAGGAGCTGAAATCCCGTCGAAACAGCCTCGAAAACGATGTCGAATCGCTCGAAATGACCGTCGACGAGTTGGAGAGCGAGGAACACGGTGAGTTGCTCGAACTCCACCGTGAAGCCAACCAGATCGAGTACGATCTCGGACGACTACGCTCCGATCTTGAAGACGTCGAAGATGAGATCGCTTCCATCGAAGCGAAGCTTGACGAACGCGATGAGCTAGAAGCCACCCATGACGAAATCGATGATGAGCTAGAAGAACTACGTACACGAATTAGGCGACTCGAATCGGAGGCTGTCGAAGAGTTCAATACACACATGGACGAGGTCCTCGACGTCCTCAACTACGACAATCTCGATCGAATCTGGATCGAACGGACGGAAAAACGCGTTCGTGAGGGTCGCAAGAAGGTCACCAAGTCGGTCTTCGAACATCACGTGATTCGAACGAATAATGAAGGTGTGAGCTACGAAGATTCTGTTGCCCACCTTTCGGAGTCGGAGCGTGAGGTGACGGGTCTCGTGTTTGCGCTCGCAGGATACCTTATTCACAAGGTCTACGAGACGGTACCATTCATGATCCTTGACTCGCTTGAAGCGATAGATGCTGGCCGAATTTCACGGCTTGTGGACTACTTTGCGGACTACGCCGACTACCTCGTTGTCGCACTGCTCGAAGAGGATGCCCAGGCAGTCGACAGTTCGTATCCGCGTTTTTCACCAGTATAAGTTCAGCTTATGTCTATTTTATAGTGTATCCCTGAATGACAGCCTTCAATTATAGATCGAAAATTTATATATCATGTGTCCAACTATATTCTAATTTTAAAATAATAGTTAATATTATTTCTCATACAAATTAACTATTACGGATTATTCGCCTTTTTTTATTCTTAAATACAAATATTAGCACAAATAGCCTGTGGTTATATGATTTAAGCAGGGATTAATTGAGACTTTTTCTGAGCGCCGATTTACGTTAATATCTTCTGAAATCTCATTATATACGGGATACGGCAGTGGAACACCAGTGAACAAATCTGCTCAAGAGTAGTGTATTTTTGATTACTGTATCTCGCTACTATCATAATAATGGCTATTTGTTCAACCAAGATGTGTATATAGCTTCAGCCTGAGTGAATGTCGGATTATACTACTGTCCGTACAATAACTATTATTCAGTTCCTGATTCCACGTTTCAACTGAACTAATAACAGATATCAATCCAACCGCTGTTGTTCTGGAGAGAAAGGATTCGTCGCCGTATCGAGACCATATATTGTCTACAGCATCAAAATCATCGCCAAAGGCGTGGGGATACGCTAAGCTACGGGTCTGTTCGCCCTTCTGGACGTGCCGGTCAAAGTCGTTTCGCCAGGTGTGGTAGCCGGCAACCCTCGTTGCCTCGGGACACTGGAGCTTGATCAACAGTGTATTTCGATGCGAGTACTCGTGGAAGCGACTCTAGACATCGAGCCACTCCTGGAACTCATCGTTTTCTTGGGCATCATCAACGTGGTCGACGAGCTCGTCGATCCAGTGTTCAATCGTACCCCGAACTCGCACGGTTTTACACTGATCTGCTGATCAACTCGCCAACGACCGTCGTTGCAGCTCGTGATCGACAAGGGTTCTCGAAGAGTACAGCCTACAAATACGCTAACACACTGGCAGAGCTAGGCATCGCAACAGAACTGGATACGTACGAAAACGGATTGACACAATGGCGTGCTGAACCAACAAGCGGTAACTGGACGGATAAAACGACCATCGAACTCGGTCCCGTTCTCATTGCGGTCTATGGGGCAACGAGTGTCGACGACGATCTGGAACTCTTTGTCGACCGACACGGCAAGGCGGCCCTCGCTCCCGTGGTTATGGCGACAATCGAGTATTTGAAAGGCGAAACTACCCGTCGTGGTGTTGCAGATGATCTCGATATCCCTGCTGTCGAGGCGATCGCAGTCACTCAGGCGATTGAACGCATCATCACCGTAGTCAAAAACCACGATCCGACACTAACCGAGGTTTCCTTCGACGTTGATGTTCACGATCGGGCACTCGAACAGGGCCCATACCAGCGTGCCGATGAGTGAGGAACACCCATCGCCGTTTCCGACTGCACTCACTGTCAACTCGGTCTGAGCGTCCGCCAGAGAATGCGCGGAGACAACAGGGATGTTGCTGGCTGTTCTAACCGGAAGACACGCAGAAACGCTTCCGTCAGCTGACTGTCGTCGTGGGCTTTGGTAACCAACCGTGTCGTGTATTTATTGAGTAGAGTACGTCAACGCGGCGTATACTTCCCAAACCGGTCATGCCTGTGGTCGTCTCGGTCGGCGAGATCGACAAGCGGAGTTCGTGTGTTCACACGATGACTGCCACGTATCAGAGTTCCAAACAGATATTAACGTGGCGGCGAACATCGCCAGTCGCGTAAACCCTTGGGTGAGAGCGTTCGTTGGGAACCCGAACGCAATGAGTGCAGAAACAACGCCCCTCTCGGCTACTCCTCACTCTCACCTTCGAGTTCCAATCGCTGTTTCAGATTCTCTAAGGCGGTTCGAAGCTCCCGTTCGTTGTATTTGACGGCAAAGGGTTGGACCACCTTACTCAGAACGCGGCCGGGAATCTCGTATTCGGCGCTGTATGTCACCTTAGTACCGCCGTTTGCCTCGATAAACTGGAGTTCCAGCTCACCGTCGATGCCACTGCGCATATCGAAGACCATCCGCCGGTTCGGTTCGTGGACCGTCTGTTCGAGTTCCGTCTGTAAGCCGATCCCCGCCATCGTGTATGTGCAGTCCAACCGCTTGCCACCGTTATCGAGTCGGTCGACGTTGTGGACGTTCGTCACGCTAGGGGTTACTTCGGCGTGGTTGTACGGATCGTCGAGGTATTCAAAAGCCGTTTCGACTGGGGAATCGATCCAGATTGACTCGCTGACCGAAGCCATTGCTAGTGACTACGCGGCTCAACGATGTTATATTGACCCCATAGATCATCCGACGGTTCCTCCAGTTTAGCTCAGTAGAGTCACAATAGGGCGAGGCGGCTCTGTTGACTTGATGGAAACGCTGCTATCCTAAGAGAGCGTGAAACAAGATATGGGGCGCAAGAGACCGACGGATTTCACGTGCCGTAGAGCACGTTCTGTTGACTGGTCCGTGTGCGAAA
>NZ_JAQFWV010000105.1:0-7628 GCF_056175805.1 Halohasta sp. A2
ACTATTGATGTGAGCTCAACAAGTTGCTGAAGCATCCCGCCGAATGCGGTTTGGTTGTTCACACACAGACGCATTCAGCGGGATGCCATGATACTCACG
Source organism: Halohasta sp. A2 (assembly GCF_056175805.1). Taxonomy (NCBI): domain Archaea; kingdom Methanobacteriati; phylum Methanobacteriota; class Halobacteria; order Halobacteriales; family Haloferacaceae; genus Halohasta; species Halohasta sp. A2. Next base: position 100 of record NZ_JAQFWV010000105.1, read on the forward strand.
CTGTTTCACTGTCTTCGGTAAGAGCCATGAAAGATAATCCGACCGAAGCCTGCGGCCGGTGTTCGATGTCGACGGTGGTCGACGCGATCTCCGGGATTGAGGATGACTCCGACAGCGAGGGGACCGCCGGCGCAGGTGCCGAACAGTCGGCCCAAAGGCGATCATCGCCGTTCGACGGCAATCGGATTGAGGTCGACGAAGCCGACCTCCGGCGACTTTCTCCGGCGGCGTGGATGGGTCGGCTGACCACACGACTCAATACCCTCGCCCAGCGGTTGACCTACGGTCGGTGAGCGTAATCCACGGAGCGGTTTAGGAGAGAACGACGAGATACGTCAGCGAGAAAATGACGATGGCGGCGGTGGCGACGTTGACGGGCGTGAACGACCCGATACCGACCAGCGAGAGGCCGCCGACGATGGTCCACCCCAAAAGAGTTGACAACACGACGTTCAACGCCAAGACCACGCGTGGGTCGCCCTGCGAGGCGTCGACGGCCTCGCTGAAGCCCTCGCGTTCCTCTGAATCATCGCTCATGTTCAGCACACGGTGACGGTGCGTCTTAGATGTTGCCGCTCGGATGGTGGGCGCGGTCGACTGTCAACGGCTGGGTCCGTCGGTTACGGTTCACGAACGACCAACTCGGCACCGTTCTCGGTCGGAAACACCTCGTCGCTCGTCGACTCGAACTCGCTGTCGGTGACGAGCGCCTCGGTCAGTGCTTCCCGGAGTGCGCTTTCGTCGTACTCGGTCCCGATAAAGACGAGCTCGCTCCGGCGGTCGCCGTGTTCTTCGTCCCACTCCAGTTCAGGTCGGTTTGTGCGGTACATTTTCTGGTCGACTTCGGGAAGGCTCGCGATCCATGGGCCCTGTGTCGTCGTTCTGACTGAGGGTCCGGCCTGGCTCATCGAGATCCGAGCCTCGTTGCCCGCGATCCAGGTGGTTCCTTTCGACCGAACGATTTCGGGTGGGAGTTCCCGAAGGAAGTCCGCAAACCGTTCGGGATGAAACGGTCGGCGTCGACGATACGTGAACGACGAGACCCCATACACCTCGTCGGGATGGTGGTGGCCGTGGTGTCCATTGTCGTGAGCGTGCTGCTCGTCTGCTGAATCGAGCGCGCGCTTCCAGCCCGGAAGGTCGCCGACGGCCGTCTGGTCGAACAGTTCTGTCCCGAGCAGACGGTCGGGGTCGACGGCCGAAAACTCGGTGCGGATCGTCTCGGCGTCGGGTTGGAGCGCCGCGACGAGTGCCTCGGCTTCGTCGAGTTCGGAGTCGGTACACTGATCGACTTTGTTTAAGACGACGATGTTCGAGACCTCGACCTGTTCGACCAACAGATCCGACAGCGGGCGATCGGCCTCGCTGCCCTGTCGCTGGGGAACCGATTGCCCGCCGAAGGTATCGACCAACAGGCGCGTATCGAGCACCGTGACGAGCGCGTCGACGTCGTACAGCGCGGCCACGCGGGATTCGGTCGTAAACAGCCGGGCGACGGGCGCTGGCTCGGAGATGCCCGACGACTCGACGAGCAGGTGGTCGAACGACCGCTCGCGGGCGAGTCGGACGACCGCAGTTTCGAGATCGTCCTGGAGCTCACAACAGATACAGCCGTTCGACAGCTCGGTGACGCCGTCGTCGAGATCCAGTTCCGAGCCCTCGGCGACGAGTCCGGCGTCGACATTGACCTCGCCCATATCGTTTACCAGGACGGCGAGATTCCGGTCACCAGCGGTCGACAACAGGTGGTTGACCAGCGTCGTTTTGCCCGCCCCGAGACTGCCCGACAGAATCGTCACCGGGATCGATCCGTTCATACACTGTGTTCGACCAGTCACACAGTAAAATTCAATCACGTTTGGCTGACAGATCGTCACTGTTCCCGAGAGGATTTATATATCCTCACCGGTGTGAACACACATGACACTCCCAGAGCGGATCGAATCCTTTCGTGTGACCCTCGAAGAGTGGCTTCGCGGGCTCTACCACGGGATGATCACCCATCCAGCCTACGAAAAAATCGAAAAGGAGGCCGAAGACACCGAAGACGCGTTTATGTTAGCGTGTTTCCCAGATGCGTTCGGCATTCCCTCGCCGGTTTCGTACTACACGGCCGAACTGTTGCCCTACCTCGAAAGCGAGTTCGAGTCGTGGGAACGTCGACTCTGGGACCGCGGATCGTACGTCGAACGCAAGGGCCAGCAGTACCACTTCTGATGGAGCCGTTCGTCTTCTTTGGTGGGAAGGGCGGCGTCGGCAAAACCACCGTCTCCAGCAGCTATGCCCTGAAGTGTGCCCGCGACGGTCACGAGACCTTGGTCGTCTCGACCGATCCGGCCCACTCGGTCTCCGACGTGTTCGACCAGCCGTTCGATGACGACGCCCGGTCGGTCGAGGGAATCGACAACCTCTGGGCGATGCAGATCGATCCCGATGAGGAGGTGACGAGACATCTCAACGAGCTTCGGCAGGGGCTCTCCGAGCAGGTTTCGACCGCGATGGTCAACGAGATCAATCGCCAACTGGAGATGTCGCACGGAACGCCCGGCGCGTACGAAGCGGCACTCTTTGATCGCTTCGTCGACGTGATGCGCAACGCTGAACCCTACGACCGGGTCGTTTTCGATACCTCGCCAACCGGCGGGACGCTTCGGTTGCTCGGCCTACCCGAACTCCTCGAAGACTGGATCGACCGCCTGATGCAAAAACGCCGGGTGAGCATCGATCTGTTCGAGAAGGCCGCCATCGGTGGCAACGAACCCCGGCGTGTGATGGACGGCGATCCAGTGCTCGCTCGGCTTCAGACGCGCAAGGAGTTTTTCGAGTTCGCCGGTCGGACGCTCCGAGAGGATGCGGCCTTCTTTCTCGTACTGAATCCCGACGAGCTCTCGGTCAACGAAACCGCCCGGGCGATCAACCAGTTGGACGAGAGGGGCCTGGCGGTGCGCGGTCTGGTCGTCAACAAGCTCACACCCGCGCCCGACCCCGACGAGAACGGCCGCGGCGCGCGGTATCTTCGAGACCGTATCGAGACCGAAACCGAGCGACTCGACCATGTCCGCGAGGAGTTTGAGCCGCCGCTGGTCGCCGAAATCGAAACCCGCGTCTCCGAGATCAAGGGCGACTTTTTGGGCGACGTAGCCAGCGAGATCGATATCGAAACGGCCGTCGAGAGGTCGACGGCAACTCCGAAATAACGCGCACCAATCGGCGTGCTCAACACGCATCGAGGTCGACGACGTCGTCGTGTTTGGCGACCATCGCGCACTCGACGACCGAGCGTTGTGACGCCGAGAGGCGCTCGTTGCTGACGAAGTACTCGGCGACCGCACCTTCGAACACTCGATCGGAGCCGGTCGAACCGATTCGAACGTCGTCGCCCAACTCCGTGATTTCGTTCGGACCAGTGCCCTGATCCTCACCGTTGACGAATAGTTTTCCGTCGCTCTCGCCGACGGTATGGGTCACGATGGCCCACTCCCCGTCGGTTGTCACCTCGGCGTCGGGGCCGGGCGTCGCCCGCCAGAGATCCGCCTGCGATGAATCCGTGGGCTCGTCCGACTGGTCGACCGCGAACGCCGACTCACTGCGTGCGGGCTCGCCCATCGCGTATAGTCCACCGCCACGCCGGGTGGGTTCGTCGACGTATACCATCATGACAACGGTCACTCCAGAGTCGTTGCGAATGCCCATCTCCTCGGGAGTCACAGTGGCGCTCAGCCCCGAGTCGGCCGTGCCATCGAATCGAACCGCCTCGATACCGTCGACGATGGTCCATTCGGGGGCCACAGCACCCGACACCACGGTAACGGCGTTACTGCTTTTATCATGCCACGAAGTCACTGGCTCACCCGGCGAAAAGTCAGGACTCTGGGTGGCATCGAGCCAGAGGACACACGGGAACGTACCGTCCAAGTAGCGGTCGTTATCGGCTTTGTCTTGAGCGAACCTGGCGACGTCACGGGGGTCGAACGTCTTCGAATAGGTACACTCGCCCGAGCCGCCGGGCACGGCCGGTGACTGATCGATGCCGCGCGAGAAGTCAAACACCGAGACTCCCACAGCAATACCGAGGACTACTACTAACAGAATGAATCCGATCGACTGTACCGGGTACCCAGCCCTTGTGTCGGATCGTACTGTTCCGTGTGGCCCCTTCATCGTGATCATGTCCCCCACCGCCGTCCGGTCTGTGCGGCGATGTTATTTCACATCGCGGTCCCCAGCCGAAACAATCAACAAATAATATCATAGCTATTATAAATAAACTGTGGCGAGTGTTCCGAACGGGCTATGCGCACGTCGCAGGGGCAAGGGCTAACTCACGTCGACAGCAAGACCAAGTATGACCGACCCAGCGCTTCAAGCGGCCGCCGAGACGGCACTCACCCAGTGTCTGAATCTGGGGAGTACGGAGACCTGTCTGATCGTTACCGATGACAAGCGCCAGTCGATCGGTGAGATGCTGTACACCGTTGCCAGCGAGATCACCGACGACCCTGCCATCGTTCGCTACCCACCGGGACCACAGCACGGCGCAGAACCGTCAGCACCAATCGCCGCAGCCCTCAAAGAGGCCGACGTGTTTCTCGCCCCAACGACGAAAAGTATCAGTCACACACGCGCTCGCGGGGACGCCTGCGAAGCAGGCGCTCGCGGCGCAACATTGCCAGGGATCACCGAGGACGTGTTCATCACGGGGTTGGACGCCGACTACGAGGCTATCGCTGCTCACTCCGAGGCCATGCATGAGCAGGTCGTCGACGCCGCGGAGATTCGAGTCACCTCACCACAGGGCACCGACATCACCTTCGAGATCGGCGACCGCGAGTGGCTCCTCGACACCGGAATCGTCCACGAGGCGGGCGACTTTTCGAACCTGCCGGCCGGTGAGATATTCGTCGCCCCCGAGAGTGCGACCGGTACCTACGTCGTCGACGGAACGATGCGCCCCCACGGTCTCCTTGCCGACGGCCAGCAACTCACCTTCGAGGTCGACGACGGCTACGTGACCGACATTTCGGACGACGAAATCCGCGAGCAGATCGAGACCGCCGCCGAGGCGGTCGGCCAGCCAGCTTACAACCTCGCCGAACTCGGAATCGGAACGAACGTGGGTGTCGACGAACTGGTCGGTTCGGTCCTGTTGGACGAGAAGGCCGCAGGAACGGTCCATATCGCCATCGGCGACAACGCCGCGATCGGTGGCGAAACCGACGCCCCGCTACATCTCGATGGGATTCTCCGCGACCCGACCGTCTTCGTGGACGGTGTCGAGATCGACCTTCCGAAGTAGTCGACGCCTACCCCCGAGTAGGAACTGACTACGCTAGTCGAACCCACACGGCCTCGACAAGCACGACTTTTTACCCGCCGCCCTCGGAAAAGGACTTATGAGCGACTTAGACGCCGGTGACAGGGTGGCACTCGCCTGCCCCTCCTGTTCACCACGCGAGGACACTGTCCACGAGGTGCTGAAACCCGGCGGCGATGTTACTGTCCGGTGCAACGACTGCGGCCACGTCCACAAAACCCGACTCGAATCGAAATCGACCGTCGACAAGAAGGTGATCGTCTCCCAAGAGGGCGAGTCGTTCAGCACACGGCTGGCGGCCGACCCCGACGAAACCGTCGAAGTCGGCGACGAGTTCATCGTCGACACGCCAGAGGCGATTTTGCAGGTCCGTGTGACGGGCCTCGAACTGTTGGATGCCGACGCCCGCTACGAGCAGGCGATCATGGAAGACGTCCAGACGGTCTGGACGCGCGCGGTCGACAACGTCGGCGTGAACGTAACCCTCCATCCGAAAGACGGCTCGCGCGACGACACCCGGAGCCTCAAAGTCAACGTCCCCGGCGACTACGAGTTCACCGTGGGAGAGACCGAGACGTTCGGCGACGACGAGTTCTCGATTACCGGGCTGTTGGTCCGCGAGGACGCCGAAGGCTATCGGTTCGATAAGTTCGACCAGCGCGGCGATATGGTGTACGCCAAAGACGTCAAACGCGTTTACGGCATCGACGAGACGACGACTGCTTGGTCGGCGTGGTAATCCTCACGTGAGGGTCGAATTCTATTTCGATTTCGTGACCGGTTGCCAACGTGCGATTCAAACCCGTCGACGCCGGAGACCACTCAATGGATCGTGAAACGCTCCGGGCGGACATGCTCGACGGACTGGAGTACAGTCTCGACCAGCCGCTCGGAGCCGCCATCGTCGACGCCCTCCAGACGGTCGACCATCAGGAGTTTAGCGACCCCGAGGCCAGCGCGAGCGACGACTCGATTTCACGCCTTGTCCAACCAGAACTGGTCGCACGCTTGTTGGTTGCACTCGACGCCGAGGCTGGCGACGAGACGCTGATCGTCGGCGCGGGCGTCGGCTACACCGCGGCCGTGCTCGCCGAGATCGTCGGCGACAGACATGTCCAGGCCGTCGATATCGATCGCCAACTCGTCTGGGCTGCCCGACACAACCTCCGGTCGACCGGGCACGATGAAGTACTCGTCGACCGTCGGGATGGCGCGAAGGGCTACCCCGAGTATGCACCGTTCGACCGGATTCTCGTCGAGAGTTCGGTGGTCGAACCGCCACAAGCGCTGGTCGACCAGCTCACGCCTGGCGGGCGGCTGGTAGTCCCGCGCGGAACGACAACCCAGACGCTCGTCGCCTACGAGCGCGACCCCGAGCGCCGTACGGTCAGCGTCGTCGACGAGTTCGGCGCAGTACGGTTTCGTCCGATGTTAGTCGACGGCGAGCAGGCCAGCAGTCCGGTTCGAAACCGAACCCAGCGCGAGGACAGCGAGTTCGACCAGCAGGGCTATTTTGCACCCACGGGCTGGGAGTACGAGTGGCTTGACTGGGACGAACGACTGTAATCGACTCGCTACACGGACAAGCGACACACTGACGACTCCCCATCTCGTACTGTCGGGCGTGGCTGAATCTGCACAACCGCCGGGCGAGACCGAGCCAAACCGAGGCGAACCATCGGCCAGCGACGTCGACCTGTCGGAACTGACGATCAAAGAGCGAATCGCACTCGCAACGGTCCAAGAGCCAGCCATCGGCCTCTTTCTCGTGTTATTTACGCTGTTTGCCTTTACGTTCTTTATTGCGCTTGCACTCGTCTATCCGGGTGTCGCCGGGCTGTTCATTGCGGTGTTGGTAGTGATCTCCGTGCTCGGTGTCAGCGCGTTCGTCGTCCTGCGTCGACTGGATCTTGCGTAGCGAGTTCGTTGTTTGAAATTGGGATCTGGGCGGGATTTGAACCTCATTCGCTGTGCTCACGGCTCCGGCATTCGTGCCGCTCGTTGGTTCAAACCCTCAGTGAACCGTATTACCGACTCACGGTGTTGCCGAGCATATGCTACGCAATGCTCGGCGTGTTGTTCGTCGGAAAAACGCCCGGGGCGGGATTTGAACCCGCGTCACAACCGTGACAGGGTTGTATGATGGGCCACTACACCACCTGGGCTTGCTGCATTCATGCGTTTTTCGGCGAGACGTTTAAACCTTATTAGTCGA
>NZ_JAQFWV010000106.1:0-7588 GCF_056175805.1 Halohasta sp. A2
ACGATCGCCAGATAGCTGAGTTTGCCTCTCTTTTTGTCAACGCTGCTGGATCGGTTGAGCAAATTATACTGCGGTGTCTTCGACCGATATCGATGACTGAGAGTGTGAGAATTCTTAGACAGGCTCTTATAATATTTAAATAAAATTGAAAACTATGGTTCTCGACGTATCTACCTCGCTCCTCGGAGTTCTGTTGGCGGTGCTGGGATCTATCGGATTCGCAGGGCAGTTCCTCTGTATTCGGCTCGGAACGGACACTGGGAATGTATCCGATGCGGTTCTCGTCGTCTTGCTGACCAACGTTGTCCTAATTTTCCCGACCATCTTTATCTTCCACGCGCCACCCTACATGGACCTGTTTACACCGCTTTCAGTCGCGTCGTTCGCAGCAGCCGGTATCGCTGGCATGGTCGTCGCTCGGGTGCTAATGTTCACGAGTATCAAACGTCTGGGCGCAAATATCACCTCGCCCGTTGTCGCGTCAAATGCGCTATTTGCGACGATATTTGCCGTCGTGTTCCTCGGAGAGCGACCGACGATTGGCCAGTATCTCGGCATTGTACTGATCGTCGTCGGGATTGCTGTCGTCTCGTGGGAGACTGCGGCTGTAACGAGAACAGAGCAATCGATGCGACAAACCGGAGCCACACTGCTCCTTCCGGTCGGTGCGGCGGTCTCTATCGGTATTGAGCCGATCTTCGTGTCGACCGGGCTCGCCGAAGGGACGCCGGTCCTGCCGGGGCTGTTCATAATGGCGGGTTCCGCAACCATCTGTTATGTGCTGTATCTCGGCTGGACCGGGGTACTGGCTCCGGTCACGATACGCAGTTCCGCCACGGGGTGGTATGTTGCTGCAGGAGTCTCGACCACGATCGGGTTCGCGGCGTACTTCGCGGCCCTCGAAATCGGCTCTGTTGCGCTCGTTATGCCGCTCTTGCAGCTAACCCCGTTGATCGTGGTAGGAGTCTCCGCGCTGTTTCTCCCACAACGGCTGGAACGTGTGACGTGGCGTGTCGTCGCATCCGCTATCGTTGTCGTGATCGGGGCCACCGTTGTCTCGGTCGTAGGGTAAGTCGACAGCAGCCACGAGAACTATACGATTCACACCCGATCCGGCCCTGCGGTGATCTACACAACGCTGCGAGAGGCCGACGACTACCTCCAGCGTAATTACGAGTAGGTCCAGTCCAAGTGGGACGAACTGCTCGTGGACAACCTCACAGTGATCGTCGACCGTAACGTAGGCTCACTTCAATAACGTATCCACGATAACGATAACACAATGCCACTTGAAGTCACCCTTTGTCGGTACCGGTTATGGGTCCTACTGATGTTCATTTTATTTGTTCAGTAGTCTTGTTCATTACACACCGATCATCTGAGTGCATATAAACTCAGCAGAGAGTGATGGGCGGGAGTACTTCATCACCGAAGTGAAAAACAGTACACGGACGGATACGATTCGTCAGGGGATCAAAGAGACCTTGGAGTACTTGGCGTTCTTGCGTGTCGATGATGAATTCGTGTTTAATGAGTCGGATGGATCGTATTTCAGGAACGGCTCGAATGGGTTGCTTGTCGTCCAGGATTTGCAAGACGAGACGGTAGATTTAGCTGGGCAGTCTGAGAGTGCGATCAAGATTTTGCAGGCCTCTGAACTGGAGGATAAGTTGCAGCAATTGTTGGGCCATATTGTATCTTGATCCAGTATCTTGGCGAAATGGGCACGGAGGTATGTATGTATTTAAATTCTATATTCTAAAAAATATGAGACACTGAGTAGAACTGTCAATTCTACTGTCAAGTGCTACGGTTTTATTCATAGCAAATTCTTATTTTCTTCATGGATGAACTGACGGCGAACATCTCGTTTGATAAATTCGTGGATATGCCGGAGTTCTACGGCTCAGGTGCGGCTGGGTATCGCTTGGCGATGGTGAAAGAGCGAGGCGATTTTCTCGATCTATTTGAAGGCGCTCACCACGTCGACGCGGTGACGTATGCTGAGACACCCGAGTTGATGGTACAGATGTTGACAGACTACAATATCGGGTCGCTGGACGTGCTGATAGGGAATGCCGACGACTACGCCGGACAGGTCAACAACGTCTCAACCGCAAAGTCGCTAGTAGAGCTTCGACAGGATGGCCGTCTCACGGTTCGACTGAAGAATCGAAAGACGGTCCACTCGAAAATCTACCGCATTGTGATGCCCGACGAGACGGTAAAACTCGTCCAGGGGTCGGCAAACCTTTCTCGAAACTCTTGGGAGTACCATACAAATCAGATCTCTGTATTCACAACAGAGGTTGGCACAGAGTTAGACCAAGAATTTGAGAAATTCATCGACCAATATCGGGATTCATACAGCGACCAGACGCTCTTAGAAGGGCTCGTCGAAGCGATCGAAGAGGCGGATTCTCCAGAAGAGCGAGAGAATCGCATCGAGTATTGGGTTGGTGCTGGTGATCTCGATGTGAGCGATACGGCTGCGCTGAATCAGGATGCCGTGGATGATTTGAAAGAAGTTGCCGAGCAAGTTACGGCCGTCGTAGATGATCCCGAAGAGGCCGACAGGACGGTTGCTTTCGTCGAAGAACCCGAGAAAGCCGACCGATCGATCATTGAGCCCGGGAACGAGCCAACAGACGAAGAGAACGACAACGAAGCAGATGATACTGAATTAGACGCTAACGAGGAGGCTCCGGACGTGGGGCTAGTTGAGTCGGCCCACGAGACAAACCTCACCGAAACCTTGGATCGACCACGTGTTCGAGCACCTGACGAGAAGATCCGAATGGGAACGAGCAAGGTCGACAAAGACACGGCCGACGAATTTGGGACCAGCCTTCGTAGCCGTGGTGCCACTGTCGAGGATCACAGTATCACTGCGCCCATGAGCGCATACAATAATCAAGTCAAGGAGTCGACGGCTATTCCAACGATGTCGGTCCTCCCGGAGGCTCAGCAGCTCGTGATCGGTGAAGACGACGAAATGATCTTGGTGGCAACCGATGAGCCGACTCCAGAAATTCTGGATCACTGTCTTGGGACTATTGAAGCCTATATCGAGACGGTCCGCAATCACGGTCACACACAATCTGAGACGGCAGTGATGGCACAAATGTACGAGGCGTTTCTGTATGGCTTCTGGGCTCCGTTTGCCAACCAGTATGCGGAGGCACTCTCCTCGCCGTCACGGACGCTGGACAACGTCCTGCAGCATCTCTACATCGAAGGGAAGAGCGACGCCGGGAAAGACAAACTCACCGAGTACATTCTCCGGCTGGTTTCGGACAACACTGTCATTTCGGGGGTAGATGCAGATGATATTGGTGTGGCTGAGATTCGTGGGATCCGGGAATGGGATACTTCATTCCCATACGCTATCATCGACGCGGAGAAACGCAAGATCCAGAACTGGAGTCCGATCCGGAACTACTGGGGTGACTGGACGCCAACTAACGTCGATCAGCCCTGTCTTATATTCACGACGAACGACGCCCTCCCCAAATCGGAGTTCCGGAACCGGATGAAGATTCTAAGTATGGACGTTTCGTTCCCATCCAACCCGGAGGATCCAGGATTTCATGACGCCCAAGAGGATCTTAGTGAGGTGCTGGAACAGCAGAACCCGATCTTTAGTTACGTGGCTCGGCGGATGCTCACCAAGCAACCGTGGACTGAGGGGAACGGGACGATCGAAGATGTCCGTTGTATCTTCCGAGAGTTCTACGATGAAGCTGGTCGAGAGCAGCCGGAGTACTTCCCTGCAGACGAGCCAGCTGAAAAAAACGTACGACACGGGTCGACTGAAATGGCAGCGTGACATCCAAGGTGGTCGCGTGACGTTTGAATCCGAGCCTGGCGCGATTACCGCTAATTTCGACCGCGAGGATTACGAGGTGTATGATTACGAAAAACGCTTGTCCAAGCGGTTTATGTCCGATAAGTCTGGCAATAGTGTCTATATCGGTGCTCCAGAAGAGTTCGCCGAGTGGATTGGTTACTCTGTCGAGGAACTGCTGGACGGTGCTGCAGAGACTGGGAGTACCGCTCAGACAGAGGACGCGGATGAGGACGAAGATGGAGATGATGCTGAGGATTCTAAGGGATTGCTCTCGCGGTTGTTCGGCGGGTGATCTCTGGATAGGCAACAAAGATCTCAATGGCGTTCAGCAACTCAAACACATTCGGGGTTGAATTCAAAAAAATAATACTATAGCTTCAAGTCTATCTGACAACACATATCAGAATATGAGTACTGAATTTGTTGGCGTTGATTGGTCGTCTGGAGCGTGGGTGGCTGTCGCGTACAATGAGGATAGAGACCCTCCCGAGGCGTTTGTATCAAAAGACATTTTTGAGGTGTGGGAGGAGTACGGAGAGTCGGCAAATCGGATCGTAGTTGATGTCCCGATCGGGTTGTGTGGACCATCCGAATCGAATGATTGTGGGTGCGTGGTAGATAGTGATGGGAAGTTGTCGCGCGAGTGTGATGATCTCGGGCGAAGCGTGATTGGGCCGCAGTATCGGTCGGTGTTCACGGCACCGTGTCGTGAGGCTGCACGGCTTGCTGCTAATGGTGCCGAGCATGCAGAAGTGAGTGATATGAATCGATCAGTGACTGGGAAAGGGTTGACTAAGCAGGCTGCGAGTATCTGTGCAGGGATTGTCGACGTCGAAGAGTTGGTGTTAGATGTGGGAGATTCGACTTGTCTCGTAGAAGGGCATCCGGAGGTGTGTTTCCGTGCGTTCAAGGGTAAGGAATTAACGCACAGTAAGAAGTCGGCGTTGGGTGTTGATGAACGGTTGTCGGCGCTTGAAACGGTGCCTGAGTACGGTTCTGGTGATTGGCGAACGGTTGCACAACAACTTGATGGCATAGAGTTTGATATTGGTTTGGATGATGTATTGGATGCGTTTGCGCTAGCCCTGACTGCGTGTGCACCTGATGAAGAGTACCGTCAGTTGCCTATGGATCCTCCTGAGGATGCGAGAGGGCTTCCAATGCAAATGGTGTACCGAAGCGAGACACCGTTGATTGAGTAAGATTGTTGCTGGAGAGATTTTACGAACCTCTCTACACTGTATACGACGTTTGTGGTCCTGTTCCCGACGGACCGATGCTTCACTTGATTCAGGCGTCGCCAGTAGTGTTGTGTTTTAACCGGACGTTTACTGTGTGCTATTGCTTAAATCTGGGAATATGTACGGTTCACGTGATACTGATTCACTTTCAATGGTCAGTAGTCACGCGACACGGTATGTCACTTCATAGATGATGGTCCTGAGAACTTTAGACTGGTGTCGCCAGTCGCTCTGATCGAGGTTTACACGAGTTAGTCTTCGCTTGTGAGAGTCGGAATGTGATCCTCAAATAATGTATCAAGAGCAACCCAGAGAATCTCGGTCGGAATCGACTTGTTGAATTGAGCGTGGTTGTACTCACTTTCATTCATTTCAGAATGTTCGTACTGAAAATGGACGGATCCCAGATCGGGATGATCGTCGTCACGATGCCAGCCACAATTGAATCCCGTATTCGAATCCGCGTAATGAATGCGATAATACGGTTCGTCCTCAACAAATCGCCATTCAACATCAAGTGTCGGTGAGACAGGTCCAGTCGACGGTATGACGCGGCTTGGATCAATCTGGGCCCGAAGGAACCGCTTGACAATGCTATCTGGTTCATACGAAACGGTCGTGATAACCGGGTGCCGCTGCAGAACATCTTTCAGTCCTACGTAGACCGAGGTATCAATTGTTCCTGGAAGACCCATCAGTGGTTAGGCTAAGATAGAATCACGTTTGGTAGCCCAGTCGTACTCGGTGAGTGCTGCTTGGATGATTGGAATTCGGTCGGCGAGATGCTCCCACTCAGTAGCAACCTCACGACGGTCCTCGATCTCGGTTGGGCCCTCACAGTCGGCGATGCTTGCCCGCAGCTCGCCTGGCGTCGAAACATCGTATGATTTTTTCCACTCTGTGATTTTGGTGGTCATCGACTCAAGAGCAGAGGTGAGTTCTGCACGGTTGTGTTCACGCTGAAGTGTAGCGACTTCACGGTACGTTGCCATCAGTTGGTCGACACAGTACAGCGTTTGGTCGCCTTGGTGGGTCTTCAGAAGGACGTTGTCTTCAACAAGTTGATTGAGATATTTTTGTGCGGTTTTCACCGAGACGTCTGTCTCGTCAGCTATCCACGAGGCTGTACGGGGCGTCCGGATCGTACGTGCGGCAGCACGAATTCGTTCGCCACGTGTCATTGAGCCTTGAAAACCGTCAGTATCTCGATCAGGGCTGTCGGGCATATTTGTGGCTTCGGCCTACTATAACATATATACAGTGGGCTGGAAATAGTTTATCTAATTTAACCTCGTGGCTCGACGACTGACGAGCTGGTTGGGTGGCACTGTGAGTCAGTTCCGACCGTGTTGAGTCGGGATTCGATTATGTGGGGTGAGCTACCCTCAACAGTTGGGTTTTTTCGCCAAAAGGATGTTGCGCACGTATTATCCCGGAGCAAGCACTCAGAGTACCGGGGTGATGTGTCGAAAGTGTCACCGTTGAGAAAAATGTATCACGCGGCGTTCGACCGAGAGCTGTTCACGAACTTTCTAGCAGTGAATGTGCCCGCTGGACGTTGCTGTTTGCGTCCCAACTTCGGCCACTGCTCATTTCTTCAAGCAAGGTAAGTGCTTCCGCAGCTGCCAGCCGGTCTGGTCGGACAAACACCGAGAGCAGCGTCGGCGTAGTCACAAGCCGTGTGTTGGCGAGTGAGGCGTGAATCAACCCCAGGCTGTTGAATTCGTCACACAGAAACAGTTCAGCATCGATCTCGTTGGCGAGTGTCACTGCAGCGTTCTCACCATCGTCAAGCGGGAACTCGGTGTCGAGATTAACTGACTTGGCCTCCGAGTTCTGGGACAGGAATAGATGTCGACACGTGAGAAACAGGGTTTGAATCTTGGTCAAAGCTAATATTTTCAATAACAAACGCATCGGGATTCATATTAAATGGTTCTTGTTGGAGTATTGCGTTGCCTAACACGGTGAAGTCCTTACAGTCTCCTTCTCCTGTAGCAAGTGTAACGACAGGATGCGCTGTTTTGGAGACAAGCCCAACAGGCTAATTGACAGATGAATCATCAGCATAGTGTGAGAGATATTGGACAAAATCGGCAACAACGCGAACCTGTTCTGTTGGATGTGTTGCATCCATCGTTTCACACACCTCACCAAGATCAGATGCTACATCTTTTAGCAGATTGTGGTTCATAATCTCCGAATCCGAGATCATAGAATAGACACTGGGATATCCGCGACCCTCACCAACAAGTGCATCATCGGACCGAGTGTGCTGCCGTAATTGTTCGTTCAAGCCGGTCTATACCTACGGTACACCGTTTCACGAGAAACACCTCTCCGCAGGAGAGGTGCTTCTCGCGTTCATGCTCTATTGCTCCGTTTATCGCAAGACAGCTCCCGTATTGAATCACTTACATAACAAATTCTCCTGTCTGAGTCGCTGAACTGCCGAATTTCTAGATACAGACATTGCAGAAGCACCCAAACCAGACTA
>NZ_JAQFWV010000107.1:0-7550 GCF_056175805.1 Halohasta sp. A2
GAAACACGCTTGATACCTTCTGAGAAACCCTGCGGCATCTCCGTGGTCGTGTGCAAGTTCTTTCATTGCTCTCTTTCTTCAGCCGTGGCAATCAGCTTGCCGGATTAACCCCCAGAAGTAGTGCTAGCTTAATTAGATAGTGCCATCACAGCCTTTCGGCCTACTCCTTGGAACGCTGAGCCATAGCCAACGGAATATGGGAATTCTGGTGTCCCGACAACGATGCAGTTCTGCGTATTCCACTACTAATCACAAAACAACTTAATTGGTAGGAAATATATTGATACTACATCTAAATATATGAATGTCGGAATCGTACTCAAAACGTTCCCTCCGGATGTTATTGGAGGGATGGAAACGCAGACGAAACAGATGGCGACGAAACTCCACGAGTCCGGACACGATGTAACCGTTTTTACGAAGCAGTTCGGGGATCACCACGCCGATGAAGATCTCCCCTACGAAGTTGTCCGAATTCGTAACTGGCAACGGACGCCCCTTGTGAGTGACCTCACTTTCTTACTGTGTTGCTTGGTTGAGATCGTTTGTCGATCCAACGAACTGGACGTACTTCAGTGTATGATGCTGTACCCGGTTGGTTTTCTTGGGTATGTGGCGAACAAGCTCACCGGAGTACCGTACTTTGCTTGGATTCGTGGTGGGGATTACTATCTGATGAACGATGTGTACTGGAAACGGTGGATGATGAGGCGAGTGTTAGCGGACACGCTCGTCCTTGTGCAATCGACAGAAATAAAAATGGACGTCGCAACGGATTTCTACGATATCGATACAGATATAATGGTTCTCGGAAACGGTGTCGAGTGTCCGGCTGAACCGCGGCCTGATCCCGCGGTGAACAGAGTCATGTATGTCGGTCGGTTCGCCGAAAAGAAAGGACTCACCTATCTTATTGATGCAATCGAGAATATTTCTGTCGACTGTGAACTCGTTCTCGTGGGTGACGGCGATCAACGTAACCTAATCGAACGACGAGCAAAAGAAGCAGAGATCGATGTCCTGTTTGAGGGGTTCGTTCTTCCATCGAACGTCGATACGTACTATCAGGACGCATCGGTGTTCGTGCTCCCCTCGATTGAAGGTGAGGGCATGCCAAATGTCGTCCTCGAGGCGATGTCGTGGGGTGTCCCAGTTGTCTCGACGGATAGTGGTGGACTCCCATCGATGATTACCGATGGGAAGACGGGCTATGTGGTACCCATGCGTGATTCTGCGGCGCTTTGCACTGGTATCGAGACGATACTGAGCAATCCCTCGAAGCGAAAGGAGATGGGAAGTGCTGCACGTCAGTACGTATTCCAGAACAATTCGTGGGAACGGATCGTTAACGAACTGGAACATATTTATGATGACCTCATCCACTCGGAGTAGTTGCCTCAGCTGTTGACTGTCAAGGCGATCCCGAGCGCGTATTCGTCGGTCGATCATCCCGAATGTCGTTACATGCAACCGTCTCTGGTACTGGATGCGCTGAAAACAGCTAATTTCATATATTACGGACAGCAATTTCGACGTATGCTTATATATGAACGGGTTAAACATCTCTCTACTGAGGATGATTTAATCCTCGATCTCGGTGCGAAAGGTGGAAGCCACCTCACAGATACTGATGCGACGGTCGTTGCGATAGATATTGAATTTTCAAAATCGACCGACTTTAGCCAGGTAGCGTATTTGTATGCTGACGGAAGACAGCTACCATTCAAAAGTGACGTGTTTGATTTCGTCGTTCTCAATCAGGTACTCGAACATGTTGATGATAAAAAATGTATTTTTGAAGAAGTAACCCGTATTTTGAAACCAGATGGACGCGGGCTATTTTCGTTTCCAAACAGATTCGTTCCAAACACACCACATGGACTCCCCAGATATCTCTCTGCGTTACCGAAACCACTTGGGCTACGCCTTGCGAAGCGTCGCATAAATAAAACTGAGTACGAATATTATCGAGACGAGTTGTTTCCCTATTCACCGATCAGGGCACGATTGGCGTTGCAGGATCATTTTGATGATGTGAAGTATGTGACTGTATCTGAATCGGTAGCCAGCAAACACATCTACGGAGACCGACTTGCCCCACAGTTGTTCGTTTCTTTGCTACCACTACTGTCGTTTGTGACTCAATTCACGGTTGTCCAGTTCGTATTTGAACTCGTGTGGGGATATGTAGCGTATGAATGCGTAACCGATTCCTAGCTGTTATCGCACGCCGCATGCTGAGTCAGTGTCCCGGGACAGCTCACCGGAACCCTTCGAGTGGGTCGAGACCTGTGACCCACTCAAGAAATCAGTCAGCGAGCTCTCGGTACAGGTTCGTGAATTGGGTTCCGATCTGATTCCAGTCGAACTGCTGTTCGACATGGGTTCGTGCGTTCCGTCCCATCTCCCTGGCGTTTGACGGTTCGGCAAGCACCGTTGCCATCGCATCGCTAAGTTCGGTAACCGAGCCGGTTGGAACCACGAGCCCATCGATCCCGTCACGGACCATTTCGTTCGTTCCCCAGACATTGCTCGCAATGACTGGACAACTCGATGCCATCGCCTCAAGCCTGACATGTGGGAACCCTTCCGACCGAGATGGGTGAACGAACGCACGGGCGGTCGCCAATGCGTCCCGTATCACGCTGTGGTCAACGTTGCCATGAAAGATGAGCGAGTCATCGACACCGAGATCTCGTGCCAGTGATTCAAACACGTCCCGCTGTGGTCCATCTCCGTATATGTGAACGATCGTTTCTGGATGCTCTGCGGCGATTTCCGCCCAAGATTTGATGAGCAAATCGAATCCCTTTCGTTCGAACAGCGATCCGATCGCTACCAGATCAGTTGACTCGGATGGGTCGGCCTGGATGAATCGGTCGAACACAACCCCATACGGGATGACGTCGATTTTCGACCGGTCCACATAGTTCGCGTACAGGTCAGCTGTTTCCTGATTTACCACGACTATTTTGTCAGCACGCCTGAGAGTAATCCCGAAGAGTGTCTCCTTCACGCTGTTGTAGATGTTTTCTTGAGCCCAGGTGGCAACAGGAAGCAGTTTGTCCAACACGACGTCCGGCCACTCAATTCTGGTTACTTCCTTTATAAACCGCCGCTTGGACGGATCCGGTATATTGTGTGGTGGTTGGGCTGGTCCGAGGATTACTGGTGTTTCTTTTATTTGGTCTGTCAGCAGTAGTGGATTGAAAAACCGATAGTGAAAATTCAGGTGATGATATACATCGTAGCTACCTGTCCGGAGTTCTTTTCGTGCCTCTATAAACGAGTCCCTGTAGTACCGACTTCGTGTAGTCATAATTTCAGGCTCTCTGACAGTGATATTCTGATACGGTAGTTGATCAGTTACCTTCTTAAAATATCCGTGTACGTATGTGTTCTTGTCAGATTTCGCGATATGTTCTAACAAATAGTACTCTTTCCCATAACTATCGCTGTTCAGTGAGGGTCCCCCAGGTGACTGTAGTACATCTATTCGTTTCATATTCTAAATTGTGATTATATCTATCTGTAATATCCGTGTTATACGTAGAGTCAGTGAATACAATCTCTCCGAGTAGATACTTCGGTCTTTTGATCAGAAGGCAGTGGACCAGTTGTTCGATGGTAGACACCGACCGCTGTCATGATCCGCTGGCAGGAGTCGGACCGAAGATTTGTCCATAGTTTTCACAGGATATTGATTCACAGAGTCCTGATATCTTCTGGCTACTCGGAGATAATTGAGAGTATTCGTTCAGTAGCGTTGTGAGTAATTACGATCGAACGGTCCGTTTCTGGGAGGTTTCCGGACAGTGCGTCTGCCATCGCTGTTGGCAGTTCGTCTATCTCCGCGGGGAACAACACGTTTTGAACCGGTGCGAGCGATGCCAGATCTTTACGAAAAACATCTGTTACAACAGTTGGAGTTCCGCACACAGAGCTCTCGACGAACGCTGAAGAGCTGTTTGTGACCGCAATCCGAGCCTGTTTCACAGCAGTATCTATGTCTTCGAACGTTTCGACATACGAGCCTAGGTCGCGTTCTCTATACCAAGCTTCGGACTCGCTTGGGTGTAGTTTCACCTTGAGTTCTAACTTGTTGCGCTGACAGTAGGTAACCACGGTTCTGACGAGCTTCTCATACTGTCGCTTCTGCTCGGACTGTAAGTGCGAGTGAGGCTGACTAATAAAAAGCACGTCAAACGTTGGTTCGTCTTCTGCACTCGGTTCAGCAAGGTGTTCGTGCCAGGGTGACCCCGTCGGAACGATTTCTGACTCTGGATTTACAACCTTTTCGAAGGTACCTATCCACGGTTCTCCCCATATCAGATATGTTAACGGTGTGTAAAACGGACTTGACATACTGATATCATTTGTATAATACCATTGGATACCGTGCTGATATACAAATATATTATCAGTCTCTGTATTTGTAGTCAGGTACGGCATTGGCGTATACGTGTGTACTTTCGTCTCAGTATCAATCAATTCACTCACGCTCTCGCTTTTTATGTACTCCAATAGAGTGTAGTTGTACGCGTTGTATTTGTGGTGAATGTTGGTCTTATACGATAATAAACTACTTATTTTGTAAGTTAGATTGGCTGATTTGATCAGATATATCGGTATTTTTGTCAATGATACTGTTGCATGGAGTTCTTTATGTGTGATTACAGTATGGCCATCGGTTTCCCATTCGTCACGTCGGTCTTCAGCCGACGGTGAACAAAGCAACGCTGAATTCGCTCCGGTATCCGCAACCCGCGATGAGATCGTCGTCAACGAGTATGTAGTGTACTGTTTGGATGTACCAAGTACGAACACATGATCCAGTGGAAGATCCGTGACTGAACGACTCATGGAGACAATAGCGGTGAGAAGATATTTCACCCTACTCACAATGAGGTATGCTGTCAATACGAGTGGAAAAAATGGGTTCGTAATAAATGGTATCTGATTTTTTTCTGACACGATCTTGTCTTGTGAGAGGAGATGAAAGATACGAAACGGAACAAACCCGATTGGGTTTTTCTCGATATAACCTACCAATTTGCTATCTAAGTTAGCCGGGGTTTTTGTATCATTTGAATCCATACAAAAATTCTACCGTTTCAGGTATTTAAAACCGTCTGGAACCTAGCATCTGGCACCGAACTCAGATCAGCGGTCCGTCGGTGGATTACAGTACACGAACGAGACCGACTGATCCACAGACAAGCTCGTCAGTGGTGAGTGCATTCTGAAACGCGATAGAACAAAAAAGTATTTATTAGGAAAATATCTATCTATTTTGTGGAAACGTACGCCGATAAAATATTTCACTGTATGGTGTAGCTAAATAATTCCTCCTGAAGCCACTCTGAACTAAAAAGTTTAAAATAATTGATAAATGAAGATACTATTCGTTTCTAAATGGTACCACTCAAACCATCATCCAATTGTTAAATCACTGCAAGAGCAGGGACACGAAGTCAAATTCATCTCCCTCGAACTCCGGAACGTCAGAGAGCATGAGGTTCTCGACCCGACGGTTATCGGCTACTCGAAGCTGAAACACCGGAGCGATCAGCTGAGAAAGTTCTTGGATATCGGTGGAGAGAGTACAGTCCCGAAGTGCCGCCAACTGTATCAGGAGTTGGCCTCGTTCGACGCGGATGTGATCGTTATCCGCAACTACCAGATCTACTCGCTTATCTCACTCGTGTTAGCGAAGCTAGATGGTGCTAACATCATGATTCACGACCAGTGGCCAGTATGTCGGCCAACAGTATCTTGGAAGAAACAGATCGTGAACGACGTATTCAAACAAATATTTGACGCGCCACTCGTTCGCATCAGCCCGGTCAAAGGAGACTGTGAACGGTACGATTCGACCCAAGACGAGTATTATCTGCCGTTTGTGTACGATCCAGAGTTCGTGAAACCGTTCGAACAGAAGGAATATTTGAAAGGGGGTAGAATAAATATTATTATGGTCGGGACTCTGTGGAAAAAGCGAAAACGCCATCCCAATCTCCTGGATGCTGTGAACCAATTGTCCGACGAATACGATATTAAACTGACTATTGTGGGGAGTCTTCAGGAGCACAAATCCGCGTCCTGGTTACACAACTGTATCGATAGCCGGGATATGACCGATCAGGTCGATGTTCTCCAGAACCTTTCGTATCCGGTGTTGCAAGACCTCTACTTCGAACACGACCTGTTCGTACTACCGAGTGAGAACGAACCAGCAGCCGTTAGTATACTCGAAGCGATGACACAGGGCCTCCCGGTTATTTCCAGTGACGACAACGGCACACAGTGGTATGTGGACGAAGGACAGAACGGCTACGTCTTCCAAACGGGAAACGTTGCGGATCTTCGGGAGAAGATCGAGTCGATCATACAAGACGAGGAGACGATTTCACGGATGGGGAAACACAGCTACGACGTGGCGATCTCGCGTCACAGTCCCGACCGGTACTCCGAACAGCTGGAACAGATCGTCGAAAAAGAGTTCCAATAACTTAGAGGAACACGGACACCCTACTCAGAGTGATAGGTCGGATTTCTTCGGGCCATTGGGGACCGTTAGCAATCAGCGATTTCCAGGGACGGGTGGTAGCTGTCGTATTCGCTCCTGGATGCTGCTGAGGGTGGCTCTCGTTTCCTGACTACTCTTCAGTAGACGAATCAAAACTGCACTTCGCAAATACTATGTATTTGTTTTTTTTTCGGATCTACTCGCACCTCGAATCCTCTATCGGTTAGCAGCTCTATCACCTCCTCTTTGGTGCTTTCACCGTACCGCTCTTTGCCGGCATTGATAACTATTTTCCTCACGTCTAGCTCTCCCAACCCGCGAAGCACCTCCGGTTCTGCCCCCTCGGCTTCGATTTTCAGGTAATCGATGGTCTGCATCCCTTGTGAGTCTACGATTGATTCGAGTGTTCGAGCCGGAACATCCTGTTCGCCTACAAGCTGTCCGGAATCAATATCTATTGCAGAATCTTCCGAATTGTCATCACCGATTTTAAATGTAAGCGTCGTATTCTCAAACCACGCAGCGACGTTCTTGACGATAACGTTGTCATGCCGTCGCATGTTGTGGCGGAGTAGCGGACCAGTTATCGGACTCGGTTCCACCGCAAGAACACAACTAGCTTTTTGCGGCATATTCGACGGTTTCGCCGACATAGGCTCCAACGTCGACGACTGTATCGTTTTCTTCAATATCGACATGACCCTTCATCGTGTAAATATCTCGCTTGAACCGGAGATACGATCGGTTGAAACGATCATGGTCTCTGTCTCGTTTCGAATTGATAAACACTCCGAGTAGACTATTCGCCAGAGCTCAGCGATACCTCTGCAGTACTCGAATAACGCCACCTGTTCTCTGATAGGAGAGCCGTCTGAGAGGACTTATTTCCAGATTTTCTCTATGCCCGAACGTAATTAGACGAATAAGGGAGAGCCGCCGCTCATAGCGGCGGCACTCCGTTCACTGCGAGACGAATTTAGCCGTAGGTTCGTAGATGCGTGTTCCATCGCGTCCGAATCGT